>CAZZVH010000394.1:0-3746 GCA_964657365.1 uncultured Burkholderiaceae bacterium | reverse complement strand
GGCTGATTCGAGAGCGAGCTCCGACGGCCATGTCCCGCTCCCCTGTCTTTGTCGGGCCGCCCCGAGCTGACAAGCCGTGCCCCGGCAGCCGACGCGGCCCGCCGGCGCGCCTCCTGCCTACACTACGGTCCGCCACGCGCCACCCGGGCGCGCGACCGCAGGAGACGACCATGGCTTCCCCTTTCCGCGCAGCGGCGTTCGTCGCGCTGCTCGCCGCCTGCAGCACCGGCTTCGCGCAGCAGGCGTGGCCGACGCATGCGATCCGCGTCATCGTCCCCTTCGCCCCCGGCGGCACCACCGACATCCTGGCCCGCGCGCTGGCGCCCGAGCTCGGCAAGGGCCTGGGCCAGACGGTGATCGTCGAGAACCGGCCCGGGGCGGGCGGCAATCTCGGCGCCGACGTCGTCGCCAAGGCGACGCCCGACGGCTACACGCTGGTGATGGGCACGGTCGGCACGCAGGCGATCAATCCGTCGCTGTATCCGAAGATGCCGTACGACGCCGCGAAGGACTTCGCGCCGGTGACGCTGGTCGCCGGGGTGCCGAACGTGCTGGTCATGAACCCAACCAAGGCGGCCGCCGACAAGATCACCGACGCCCGCTCGCTCGCCGCCTACGCGCGCGCCCATCCCGGCCAGCTCAACATGGCCTCGAGCGGCAACGGCACCTCGATCCACCTCTCGGGCGAACTCTTCAAGACGATGACCGGCACCTACATGGTCCACTTCCCGTACCGCGGCTCGGGCCCGGCCGTGCTCGATCTGATCGGCGGCACGATGGACCTGATGTTCGACAACCTGCCGTCGTCGCTGCAGCAGATCCGGGCCGGCAAGCTGGTCGCGCTGGCTGTCACCAGCAGCGAGCGCAGCGCGGCGTTGCCCGACGTGCCGACGGTCGCCGAATCGGGCGGTCAGCTGACGGGCTTCGAGGCGAGCTCCTGGTTCGGCCTGCTGGCGCCCGCCGGCACGCCGCCCGAGATCGTCAAGCGCATCCAGCAGGAGACCGCGAAGGCGCTGGCGACGCCGGCCCTCAAGCAGCAGCTGCAGGCGCAGGGCGCGATCCCGAGCGGGATGTCGCCGGCCGACTTCGGGAAGTTCATCGCGGCCGAGGCGAAGAAGTGGGCAGCGGTGGTGAAGGCTTCGGGCGCGAAGGTCGACTGAGCGACATGCAACTGAGCGACTGAACGACTGAACGACTGAGCGCTGAGCGACAGCGCGACAGCGCGACCGCGACGACCTAGTCCGTCTTCGAGCGCTCGACCGCCATCTCGATCTGCTCCTGCACCTTGCGGGCACCGCGCTGCGCGAGCAGCGGATCGAGATCGGCCTGCGGCGCGACCTTGCGCGCCACCTCGTCGAGCGTGTCGGGATCGGTCATCAGCGCATGGGCCATGGCCGACAGCGCGCAGATCGAGCGGCGCTTCACGTGCATCGGCAGCTCGAGGGTGCTGTTGACGATGACGTGATAGCGGACGCTGTCGACCGCCGGTGGTGCCAGGCCCCAGCTCTCGCAGAGCGCCGCGCCGAGCGTGTCGTGGCTGACGCCGATGTGGGTGTGCTCGAGCAGCAGCAACTCCTCGTCGTCCTTGGCCTCGGCGAGCATCGGCCGATAGCGTTCGGTGGCATGTCGGAACATGACCGCCTTGCCGCATTCCTCGAACAGGCCGGCCGAATGCGCCGCCCAGGGATCGACGTTGAGCTCCTGGCCGATGCGGCCCATCAGCAGGCCGCGCACGCGCGCCCGCTCCCAGACGATCTCCAGCTCCGGCGCCGCCGGGAACACGGCCCGCAAGCCCATCTCGAAGGTCACCGACGCGACCTCCCGGGTGCCGAGGTAGGTGATCGCCTGCTGCACGCTCTGGACCCGCCCGCGCAGGCCGTACATGGCCGAGTTCACTGCCTTCAGCACGGAGGCGGCCAGCGCCATGTCGGAGGCGATCAGCAGGCTCACGGCGTGCAGGTCGACATCGTCCTCGGCCAGCAGGAGCGACAGCTGAACGAGCACGTCCGGCTGCGCCGGAATGTCGACTTCGAGCAAGCGACGGTCGTTTTGGTTCATGTCCATGGCTGCGGGGGGCTGCGCACGCATGGTACGAGACTGCGCGCCTTCGGGACAGCGGCATCGGCGGCCAGGGCGCGGCACAGTTGGCGGGAACCGGTTCGGGGCCGCAAAAACAAAGGGCGCCGGTTGCCCGGCGCCCTTTGAACATCTGCGTCGGCCTCAGGGCCTGCGTTCGTCGCGGTGCGCGACCTTGTCTCCCCGCTGTGTTCTGTGTGCTGGCACCTCTGTGGTGCTCTCGCGAGTCGCCCAATGTACGAGACGCCCCGTTTGGAAGCACGAGGGCTTTCCCGGTGCGCCGGGCGTCAAGGCAGTGCGGCAGGCAGATCGATGCTGACGCGGGTTCCTGCACCAAGGCTGCTCGTGACAGCGACGTCGCCGCCGTGCAGTTCGGCGATGCGCTTGACGATCGCCAGGCCGAGGCCGCGGCCGCCGTCGCCGGTGGCCGGCGCCACGCTCGAGCGGCTCTGGTAGAACCGGTCGAACAGATGCGGCAGGTCGGCCGCGGCGATGCCCGGCCCGTCGTCGGCGACGCTGACCTCGACGCCGCTGCCGCGCCGCGCCGCGGCCAAGGTGACGGCGCTGCCGGTCGGGCAGAACTTGAGCGCGTTGTCGACGAGGTTGGCGACGGCCCGTTCGAACAGCTCGACATCGATCCGCGCGTAGGCCGGCGCCGGCGCTGCGGGGTCGCCGTGCGTCGTCGTGAGCACGACGCCCTGGCTGGCCGCCCGTTCGGCGAAGCGCACGGCGATGTCGTCGAGCAGCTCGCCCACGTCGACCACTTCGGTGCGCAGGCCGAATTCCGGTTCGTCGAGCTTGGCCAGATCGCCGAGCGACTGGACCAGCCGCGCCGCGTTGCGCGTGTTGCGCAGAGCGATCTCGACCAGGCGCCGGTCTTCCGCGCGCTCCGGCGCGTCGGCCCAGCGGCCGTCGAGCGTCTCAAGGCAGGCGACTGTCGCGGTGAGCGGCGAACGCAGGTCGTGGGACAGGTTGCTGACGCCTTCGCGCCGGAAATGGTCGGTGCGGCGCAGCGCGTTCCATTGCCGGCGGCAGACGTCGAGCAGCATCTCGAAAGCGCTCGTCAGCTGGCCGAACTCGTCGCGGGTCGGCGCCGGCAGCGGGCTCGTGGGCGCGACCGTCAGGCCTTCCGCGAGGCCTTGCTGGGACAGCGTCGCCAACGCCTGGGTGAGCTGCTTCAAGGGCTGCGTCACGGCCGAGATGATGAGCACCGCGAGCAGCGTCGTGAAGGCGACCACGGCGATGACCAGGCCCATCACGGGCCGCGCGAAGCTGCTGCGCAGCACGTCCCAGCGGCCCTCGGGCAATTGCTGCGTGTGCAGCACGAGGTAGAGGTAGCCGGCGGTCTGCGCCTCGCTGCGGGCGATGGCGCGCTGCACCGGCTTGGCGACGACGACGGCGCCGGCGTCCATGCGCTCCGGGTCGTCGCCCATCACGTAGGCGGTGTCCATGCGCTCGATCGATTCGCGGACCGGGCCGAGCGCGACCTTGAAGCCGGGCGGCAGCTTCGCCGGGCCGGTCTTGGCGAGGACGACGCCTTGCGCGTCGAGCAGGTAGAGCTCGGTGTCCGGCTCGAACAGGACGAGGCCGCGCAGCCAGCGCTGGAACTCGTCGGCGTTGCGCTCGTGCATGTCGAAGATGTTGTCGTACATGCCGACGACGCGATCGAG
>CAZZVH010000393.1:0-3774 GCA_964657365.1 uncultured Burkholderiaceae bacterium | reverse complement strand
GCGCCAGACGGCGTGCGCGTGCCGCTTCGAGATGCGATCGAATTCGCCCGCCTCCACCAGCTTCTCGAGCGCATAGGCGCGGGTCACTTCGAGCAGCCGGTAACGCGGCGGGTCGGTCTCGCCGACGACCACCAGCGACTTCTCGATCAAGGCACCCAGGTCGTCCAGCATGCCCGCCGGCTCCCGCTCGCTGCCTGGCGCGGCGGCGTCGGGCCCGTCGGCGCTGGCGGCAGCCACGTCCTCGGCGAGCGCCAGGCTGAAACCGCCCACGAACACGGCCAGGCGCCGCAGCAGCTTGCGCTCGCCGGGCGAGAGCAGGTCGTGCGTCCAGTCGAAGGTGGCGCGCAGGGTCTGGTGGCGCGGCGTGCTGATGGTGGCCCTCGACCCCAGCACGCGCAGGCTGCGATGCAGGCGGTCGCGCAGCGCGTCCAGCCCCAGCACCGGCACCCGCGCCGCAGCGAGCTCGATCGCCAGGGGCAGGCCGTCGAGGCGCCTGCAGACGTCGGCGACCGCGGGCGCGTTCTCGGGGCTGAGGCGGAAGTGCGGAAGCAGTGCGGTGACGCGCGCCGCGAAGAGCGTGAGGGCGCCCAGTTGCCGCAGGTCGGACAGGTCCGGATCGGTCGGCGCCGCCAGCCCGGCAAGAGGAAATCGGTGCTCCTGGGGCAGGCGCAGAGCCTGCCGGCTGGTCACGAGCATGCGCAGATGCGTCGTCCCGTCCAGCAACGCGGACGCGACCGCCGACACCGCTTCCCAGAGGTGCTCGGCGTTGTCGATCACGAGCAGCACCTCGCTCGAGCCGAGAGCGGACACCAGTTCGTCGAGAGGCGGGCGATGACCACCCAGGCTCAGCCCCAGCGCGCCGGCGACGGCCTCGGCCGTCTGCGCCGGATCGGTCACCGGCGCCAGGTCGACGAACCAGACGCCCGCACGCCAGCGGCGCCGCTCCGCATGCGCCGCCGCGAGCGCCAGGCTGGTCTTGCCGACGCCGCCGATGCCGAGCAGCGTCACGAGCCGACGGCTGCGCAGCATCGACAGCACGGCCGCGAGCTCGTCGGTCCGGCCGTACAGAACCGGCGGCGCCAGACCGAGGTTGCCCGGACCGGCCTCCGCCGGCGCCGGGTGTCCGATGGCGGAGGCCACCGCGGCAGCGCGCCAGGTCGGCGGCGCAGCGGCGAGGATCGCCGCACCGAGCGCCTGAGTCGCATGCGAAGGGGCGACGCCGTACAGCTGGCGAAGCATGTCGCGACAACGGTCCCATGTGCGCACGGCCGCGGCGAAATCGCCGCGCAGCAAGGCGACCTCCATGAGCGCGCGGAAGGCTTCCTCGGACTCGCCGTCGAGGGCTAGCAACGCGTCGGCGCGCGCCTGCGCCTCGGCGAGGTCGCCTCGCCCGACGGCATCGCGCAAGGCGGCTGCGAGCCTGGCCTGACGGCCTGCCCGCTCGGCATCGACGCGACCCTGCAGCCAGCGTGCGAAGTCGTCGCAGTCGGCGTAGTCGTAGCCGTCGAGCAGTTCCGCCGCGGTGTCCCGGGGCTCGTCCACCCGCACGGTGGGTCCGAGCGCCACCGTGTCGTCGATCTCGGCCAGCACGCCGGGCGCCATCCGGCGCAGACGGGCCATGCACTGACGCAGGTTGGCGCGTCCGCCGGACGCTGTCGCCCCGGGCCAGAGCAGGCCGGCCAGCCGACTGCGCGCGGTGGGTCCTGCCAGATGCACGTAGGCCAGCAACGCCGCCTGCTTGCGCTCGAGCCGAGCCGGGGCGCCTGCCGTGGCGGCCAGTATCGCCAGCCGGTCAAGCGAGACGTGAATCCCTGCCTGGGCGGGGACCGGTGCGCCGGCGGTCTCTCGTATCGGGATGGGTTGGGGCACGGCGAAGAGCCGATGGAGGCTGGCCAGATACGACGTCGAAGCGTGCATTCTGGCGCACGCACGGTGGGCACCCCCCGCATCCGGGGGGAGCCCGGACGTCGGCAGAGACGCTCCAGTCACGCCCCGGTCACGCCGCGATGGCGACAGTGCGTGCGCGGCGCCGATGGCACCCGCTCCACCACCTTCTCACGGACCGGACGACATGACCATGCCAACCGCTGCAACCATCGCACGACCCCTGCTGTCCGCCCTGGTCGGCATCGTCCTCGCCGCCTGCGGTGGTGGCGAGAGCACGTCGACGCCGCCGCCCGGCTCGGTCGAGCCGCCACCGCCGGTGACGACCCCGGTGACGATCGGCAAGGGCATCGTGACGCTCCAGACCTCGGCCTTCGTCGACTCGACCCTCTCGGCCACGACGATCGGGCCGGCGGGCGGCGTGCTGACGGTCATGGGTGCCACCGATCCCCTGGTGGGCGCAAGCATCAACGTGCCCGCCGGCGTGCTCACGGAGATCGCGAACGTGGGCCTCAGCTCGGCGTCCGTCTCGTCGGTGACAGGCCTGCCGGACGGTGCCACGGCACGCGGCCGCGTCGTCCACCTGCAGCTCACGTCCGCGGCCACGGGTGCCGGCATCGGCGCCTTGCAGCGGCTGGTGCGCATCACCTTGCCCGTCGACGCGAGCACGACCGACGCCATCGCGTACTACCAGGTCGAGACCGGCGGCTCGCTCGAGGCGATGGGCTTCGACAGCATCGACGCGACGTCGCATGCGATCACGTTCGTGACGCGGGCACCGGGCCTCAGCGGCACGGTCGCGGCGGCGTCGGGCTCGTCGCGGCCGCAGGTCCAGGGCATGCGCGTTCTCGACACGCCGGAGTCGCCCCTCTTCGCGACCTACGTCGCCATCGGCGTGGCGCAGACCACGCTGGCCCGCTTCGCCTCGTCGGAGGTCGTGCTCGACACCGGCTTCAAGCCGAGCCTCAACGGCTTCTCGATCCCCAACGACGGCTCGTACTACGCCGACTCGGGCGCCGGCAACTGCTTCGGCATGGTGGGCTTCGCCAAGTACTACTACCAGATGGGCTTCGCCTCGCCGCTCGCCGACACCTACCGCGACCCGCAGAAGACCGCGACCTGGATCGACGACAGCGTCGCCATCGAGTTGGCGAGCCGCGTGCACAACCAGATGCTCGCCATCTGGAGCACCTACGGGCAGGAGCTGGACCAGCAGACCTCGTGGGCAGCGGTCGGCCAGGGGATCATCGGCGCGATCTATGTCACCGGCCGGCCGGCACTGGTCTACCTGCGGCTCGTCGTCGACGGCGGAGGCAACGATGCCCATGCGGTCGCGGCCTACAAGGCGAGCTTCCACACCAACGGCACCGTCTCGTTCGGCATCTACGACCCGAACTTCCAGAAAGACGACACCCGCGCGTTGTCCTGGAGCGTCGCCGGCGGCTTCGACAACTACGCCTCCGGCCCGAACGCCGCCGCGTCGGCGATCACGTACAACTACTTCAAGCAGATGGGCTTCTCGCTCGGCCTCACGCCCGACGAGCTGGCCCGCGACAAGAGCGATGCGGATGCGGGTTACCCCGCCTCCGTGTTCCCGACGATCACCATCACGTCGATCACCGGGCAGACCCTGGGCGACAACGTCCTGGCCAATACCGGCACCACACCGCAAGGCCAGACGGACTACGTGACCGGCGACACCGCCGTGGTCATCGAAGGCACGGTGCTCGGCGGCAACGCGCAGGTCGCGGGCCAGGTGGTCGCCAACCTCAACATCTTCTCGCCGGACGAGAACCTCCAGAAGACGGACATCGACAACCAGGCCGGCGGTGGCACGGGCCACTTCCGGGTGGTGGTGGCGATCAAGTCCGGCGTCAACCCGATCGCCCT
>CAZZVH010000392.1:0-3782 GCA_964657365.1 uncultured Burkholderiaceae bacterium | reverse complement strand
CGACGTCGATGTCGAGACGTCGCAGCAGCGCGAACGCATCGCGTGGGGTGCCCGCCCCGGTCGGCGGCGCCGGTAAAGTCGGCGCTTCGTCGTCCCTGCCGGCGAGCCAGAGCAGGTCGCCCACATCGGTTCGATCGCTCGCCAAGCGAACCTGGAGCGACAGCCGCTCGCCCGTCTTCGACAGCGCGACATCGCCGGCCAGGTCGGTCTGGCCGACGGTGGCCCGTGCTGCTCCGAGAGCGACGCGCCGATCCGCGACGCGCAGGTGCCCGGCGACGTGGAAGGCGCGCGACGCTGCGGAAGGTGGCTTGGCGCTCGCGGTCGTCGCCACGGCGCCGTGCCCGCGGGCCAGCGAGCGGAGCGCGGCGAGCGATGTGCCGTCGAGGATCGCGTCGGCGTCGACGCCGGGTGCGAGGAACAGGTCGGCGGCGCGGCCGTCGATCAGCAGCCGCGCGCCCGCGACGTCAACGCTGCCGCGGACGGGAAACCAGCGGCCGGTGTCGCGGAACGTCAGCTCCGGACCGGTCAGCGCATCGCCTTGATAAGCGACGCCGCGCAGCTGGCCGCCGAACACGATGCGCGTGGTCGCGGTTCCGGCTGTCGTCGCGGGCGAGGAGGCGGCCTGCGAAGCTGCCGACGCAGGCGATCCTGACGACGGGGCCGACGACGACACGACGTCGCTCGCGACACCGTGGAACTCCGTCCCGGTGGCCTGGTTGCGCACGCTGAGTCCGGCGGCATGCGCCTCGAGGGCCTGGAACCAGTAGTGGCCCGGCCCGCGGTCCTCGGGTTGGCGCAGGCGCCAGTTGTGTCGGCCGTCGGTGCTGGTCTCGAGATGCGCCTGGCCGCCGCGCAGGACCAGCTTCGAGACCACGAAGCGGCCCTCGACGCGCCGCCAGGCGAACTCGAACCGCACCTCGTCCAGCGCGGCGAACGGCACGGTCGTGTCGGCCCAGGACGCATTGGCGATGCGCACGCCGCGCAGCACCGCGACCGGAGCGAGCGAGCTCGTCAGGCCGACACGGATGGTGTCGAAGTGGACGTCGCGCCCGGATCGGGCGGCGAGGTCGCGCGCCACCAGGGGCGCCAGCCACCAGGGATGCGAGACGATCGCCGCCACCAACAGAAATGCGATGGTCCAGGCGGTGCGCACGACGCCTCGCCGCATGCGGCTGCCTCGCGACGGCGGCTGCCCGAGCGACGGCGTGAGAGAAGGCGGCGCCTGCAGCTCGGACATGGTCGTCCCATCGTAGCGGCGGCGCTTCGCCGATGCCGGGGCAAGGCATCGCCCCGTGGGTACGACGTATGCTGCACGCCCGCGAAGGAGACATGCATGAGCGCACGCACACCACCACCCTCGCCGGCCGCCAGGCCCGATGCCGTGCCCGCGTCGGGCCCGTCGAAGCCGGCCAACGGCTTCGAGGACGACGACAAGGAAGACGGCCCCTGGCGCCACGCGCCCGTCGCGCCGAAGGACGACGGCATCGCCACGTCGATCGGCAAAGCCGTCTCGGACGTCGTCACCGGGCCGCTGGACGACGCCACCGGCAAGCCGAAGACTCCGTAGGCCGTCCGGCAGACCGCCGTGGCAGAACCGACCCGCGAGGACGTCGACGCGCTCGCCGGCGCGACTCTGCTCGAGTTCGGGACGGCCTGGTGCGGCTTCTGCCGGGCAGCGCAGCCGCTGATCGCCGCGTCGCTCGAGCAGCGCCGGTCGGTGCGGCACCTGAAGATCGAGGACGGCCCCGGCCGGCCGCTGGGTCGCTCGTTCGGCGTGAAGCTCTGGCCCACGCTGGTGTTCCTGGAGGATGGCCACGAGCTCGCACGCGTGGTGCGGCCGCGCGACGTCGATGCGGTCGAGCAGGCGTTCGCCGCCCTCGGGCCGGCGCCCTGAGCGCGGCGGCCGCGTCCGGCCGGCCGCTATGCTAGGGGCCAGCGGACATGAGCGACATCTTCATCAGCTATTCCAGCGCCGACCGGCCGCGCGCCGCGCTCGTGGCGCAGGCCCTGGCGGCACGCGGCTGGTCGATCTGGTGGGATCGAACGATCCCGCCCGGGCGGCAGTTCGACGACGTCATCGAAGAAGCGCTCGACGGCGCGCGCTGCGTCGTCGTTCTCTGGTCGAAGGCATCGACGGCGTCGAGCTGGGTCAGGAACGAGGCGTCGGAGGCGCTTCGGCGCAAGGCCCTGATCCCTGCCCTGATCGACGACGGCGTGAAGATCCCGCTCGAATTCCGGCGCCTGCAGGCCGCCGATCTGACGCGCTGGAGCGGCCAGGCGTCGACGCCTGAATTCGAGCAGTTCTGCGATGCGATCGAGAGCGAAGTGGGGCGTGGCGGCGGTGGCGGGATGCCGGCGCCCATGCCTGCGTCGCCGCCGATGCCGGCGCCTGCGCCTGCGCCGGCGTCGAAGCCGATCGATGCGCCAGCGCGCCTGCCGCCCCCCGCCGCCGCGTTCGCGGCCGACGTCGATGCAATGCAGGGGACGAACCGGTCATCGTCGCCGGTGACCGCCGCGTCGTCGGCCCGCAGCAAGAAGCCGTGGCTCATCGGCGGTGGCGTGCTCCTGCTGCTGGTGATCGCAGCCGCCTTTTCCGACCGCAGCGACGTCGACCGGGTCTCGACCGGCGGTGGCAGACCGATGCCGTCGTTCACGGGCAACGACGGCAGAGCGCAGGACGACGCGATCGGCGACACCGGCATTCACGCCAATCTCGAATGGCACGACTACGTGCTCGCCTATTCCGGCTCGGTCTCGTGGGACGGTCGGTCGAACACCGCCTTCATCAAGGCCATGGTCGCCGACAGCAACACGCGGCGCATCATCGGCGCCCGGGACCTGTCGGCGAGCGTCATGCGAACAGGGCCGACGCAGCTGGTGCTCTCGACCAGCGTCGCCGTGCCGGGCGACAGCAGGACGCCCGGCCCGCACAGCCACAACGTCAACCTCGTCTTCGAGACGCAAGGCAACGGTGGCTGGCAGTTCATGCGCAACTGCATGGCGCCGAACAACTGCTATTGAGCCGACCCATGAAGATCGCGACCTACAACGTCAACGGCATCCACAGCCGCCTGCCGCGCCTGCTCGAATGGCTCGAGGAGGCACGGCCGGACGTCGCCTGCCTGCAGGAGATCAAGACATCGGACGAGACCTTCCCGATCGCCGCGATCGAGGCCGCCGGGTATTCGGCGATCTGGCAGGGGCAGAAGGGCTTCAACGGCGTGGCCGTGCTGTCGCGCGGCGCGGCGCCGGAGGAGCAGCTGCGCGGCCTTCCAGGCGATCCGGACGACACGCACAGCCGTTATCTACAGGCGAAGGTGCACGGCCTCGTCGTCGCATCGATCTACCTGCCCAACGGCAATCCGCAACCGGGCCCGAAGTTCGACTACAAGCTGGCCTGGTTCGAGCGCCTGATCGAACACGCGGCGACGCTGGTCGATCTCGACGTGCCGGTCCTGCTGATCGGTGACTACAACGTGGTGGCCACCGACGGCATCGAAGACATCTACTCGGCAGCGTCGTGGAAGAACGACGCGCTGCTGCAACCCGGAACGCGCGCGGCATATCGGCGCATGCTGGCGCAAGGCTGGACAGACGCGCTGCACTCCCTTCACCCGGGAGAGGCGGTCTACACGTTCTGGGATTTCTTCCGGAACCGGTTCGGCCGCGATGCGGGCCTGCGCATCGATCATCTGCTGCTCAACGCCGCAGCGACGTCACGGCTGCGTGAAGCCGGTGTCGACCGCCACATCCGCGGCAAGGAAAAACCGAGCGATCACGCG
>CAZZVH010000391.1:0-3796 GCA_964657365.1 uncultured Burkholderiaceae bacterium | reverse complement strand
ACCCCGCCGATCACCATCCCCCGGTCGACCGCCTTGCACATGTCGTAGACCGTCAGCAGCCCGACCTGCACGGCCGTCAGCGCCTCCATCTCCACGCCCGTCCGCCCCAGCGTCTCGACCTGCGCGGTGCAACGCACCTCGTTCCGCTCCGCAGACACCTCGAACTCCACCGCGATCCGCGTGATCGCGAGCGGGTGGCACAACGGCACCAGCTCCGACGTCCGCTTCGCCCCCTGGATCGCGGCGATGCGGGCCACGCCCAGCACGTCGCCCTTCTTCGCGGTGCCCGATCGAATCAGCGCCAGCGTCTCCGGCCGCATCGCGATCGTCCCGGTGGCCCGGGCGACTCGGTGCGTCTCGGCCTTGGCGGACACGTCAACCATGTGCGCCTTCCCCTCGGCATCGAAGTGCGACAGAACACTCGCGGGCGGGTCGGTCATCATGGAACGAAACAGGGCGGAAACGAATCGGAGGCATGATAGCGAGACGCTCCTGCCAGGGGCGGATTCGAGCCTGCGGCGTCATTCCTCCGTGCCTTTGTTTCGAGCCAGCTTCCGCGATCCCTGCCGCCGCGCCGTCGCCGCCGCGTGCGCCGTCGCGCTCGTCTGCTCGTCGACGCTGCAGCCCGCGTTCGCCCAGAACGCCCAGATCGCGCTGCCCGCTCTCGGCGATTCGGATTCCGCCGATTTCACGGTCGGCGCCGAGAAGAAGCTGGGCGACGAGATCATGCGCGAGATCCGCGTCGATCCCGACTACATGGACGACCCGCTGCTGCTCGAGTACCTGCACACGGTCTGGGATCCGCTCGTCGCCGCGTCCAGGAAGCTCGGCAACATCACCTTCGACATCGACCAGCGCTTCGCCTGGCAGCCCTTCCTGGTCCGTGATCCGGAGGTCAACGCGTTCGCGCTGCCGGGCGGCTTCGTCGGCGTCAATCTCGGCCTGATCGCCATCACCGGCACGCGCGACGAGCTCGCGTCGGTGCTCGGCCACGAGATGTCGCACGTCACGCAGCGCCACATCGCCCGCCAGATCTCGGGCGATTCGCGGCGCTCGCTGGTCAGCCTCGCGGCGATGGTGCTGGGCCTGCTCGCCGCGTCGCGCAGCAGCAACCCCGACGCGATGAGCGCGGTCGTCACCGGCACGCAGGCGGCGTCGATCCAGGGCCAGCTCAACTTCTCGCGCGACGTCGAGCGCGAGGCCGACCGGGTCGGCTTCCAGGTGATGACCACGGCCGGCTTCCAGCCGAGCGGCATGGCGACGATGTTCGAGAAGATGGACCAGTCGATGCGGCTGAACGACTTCGGCGGCTTCCCGTATCTGCGCACCCACCCGCTCACGTCGGAGCGCATCGGCGAGGCGCGCGCCCGCGCCGGCATCGAGACCGGCGCACCGCACGTGAGCCCGCTCGAGCACACCATCGCCGAGGCGCGGGCCCGCGTTCTCGAAGATCCGCGCGTCGACGCCCTTCGCCGCTGGCAGGGGCAAGACAGCGAGCTGGTCGGCTCGACCATCGACAAGCTGCTCGCCATCTCCGCCAGCGCCCAGGCCTCCAGCCAATTGCGCGACTGGGCTCGCGCCGACGCCGCGTTCGCCCGAGCCAACGCACTGGTGCGCGGCAGCCCGGCCGGCGGCGACCGTGCCGAGCGCGCACTCGTGATCCTGCAGGCCCAGTCGCTGCTCGACCGAGGCCAGCCGCGCCAGGCCGAAGCGCTGCTGCAGCCGTACGCGCAGGACGGCTCGCGCCCCACGATGCTGCTCGACGCGCAGATCGCCATCGCCGAAGCGCGGACCGATCCGAACACGGTGCCGCTGCGCGCCCGCATCGACACGCTGCAGACGTGGGTGGCCCTGCACCCCGACGACGCCCTGGCATGGACCGAACTCGGCCTCGCCTGGAACCGGCTCGGCGTGCCCTTGCGCTCGCTGCGCGCCGAAGCCGAATCGCGCTACGCGCTCGGCGACCTGGCCGGCGCGGCGGACCGTCTGCGGGCCGGCCAGCGCCTCGGCCGCGCCGGCGCAGCCACCGATTTCATCGACGCCTCGGTGATCGACTCGCGCCTGCGCGCAGTCGAGCTGCAGAGAAAGCAGATCGAGGCCGATCAGCGCGGCCGCTGAATACACACCGGCGCGTCCCGCGACAGGCAGATTGCCTTTCCCGGTTGTAGCGCGCTACAGATATGCCAGGAGCCCATGATGGCCAGACTCGTCGAAGACCTACAGGCTGAAGTTCTGAATTTGCCCCCGGCCGAGCGATCCCTACTGCTGGAGAGATTGATCGTCAGTCTCGACGCCGATCCCGAGATCCAGCAGGCTTGGGTGAAAGAGGCGCAACGCAGGGACACCCAGATCGAAAGTGGTGCAGTTGCCCCGGTTCCCGGCGAAGAGGCCTTGGCGCGCATACGGGCCAGCCTTGGGTGAGCTATTCGCTTCATCCCGAAGCTGAAGCCGAGCTAGCCGCCGCCGCGGCTTTCTATAAACAGCAAGCGGGAATCGTCTTGGCAGCAGCGTTCATTGCGGAGTTCGTCCGCGTCGCCGGATTGCTCGTTGGCAATCCCGGCTTGGGAACTCGCGGCGAAGACGAGTTGCGGGTGTATCCCTTACGTCGCTTCCCGTACTCGCTTGTCTACCGTATCGCGGGAGAAGGCATCCGCGTTCTCGTTGTCGGGCATCAGCATCGTCGGCCGGGGTACTGGCGCAGCCGGGCTTGAGCCACGCTTCGCTGCTTCTGTCGCCGCCGCGGTATAGCCTTGTTTGACGCAATTCAGTTTCCTTCCACTTCGCGCTGCCTTCGCTACGCCTTCGCATAGGGCTTGCACGATTCCACTCTCGTAGACTCGTCCGAGCAAGTCGAGGGATCCCCGCATGAAGAAGAACGCACGCGCCGCGTGGGCCGCACTGGCCTTCGCCTCGTTCGGCATGGCCGCCCAGGCGGCCACCGTGGTCGGGATGAGCCCGCAGGGCGAGATCGCGCAAGTCCGGCAGGTGGCAGTGCGCTTCTCGGAAGCGGTGGTGGCGTTCGGCGATCCGCGCCTGCCGGATCCTTTCGTCGTCGCATGTCAGGGCGCCGCGCCTGCCGGAAGCGGCCGCTGGTCGAGCGATCGCTCCTGGCTCTACGACTTCCGCGCGCCGTTGCCGCCGGGCACCCGCTGCACCGTGAAGCCGAAGCCGGGCTGGGCGCCGAGCGCCGGGGCGCTCACCGGCAGGACGGAGTTCGCGTTCTCGACTGGCGGCCCGGCGATCGTCTCGATGCAGCCGGGCAGCGGCCGCGACATCGAGGAAGACCAGCACTTCCTCGTCCAGCTGAACGGGCCGGCCGTGGAGAGCAGTGTCGTCGCCAACGCATGGTGCGAAGTCGAAGGCATCGGTGAGCGGTTGCCCTTGCAGATCGTCACCGGCGCTGTCCGCGACGAGGTGCTGAAGGCCCGCCGCATCGACAAGGAGCTCGCGGCGCGGACGCTCGTCGCCCGCTGCGATCGGCCTCTGCCCAACCTCGCGGCAGTGCGCCTGGTCTGGGGCAAGGGCATCGCCGCCGCGGCCGATCCGCAAGTGGTGACGAGCGTCGAGCAACGCTTCCGCTACCAAGTGCGCGCTGCCTTCACGGCCGATTTTTCCTGCGAGCGCGAGAAGGCGACGTCGCCCTGCCTGCCGATCCGGCCGATGACGGTGCGCTTCTCCGCGCCGGTTCCGCGCGCGCTGATCACGCAGGTGCGCCTCGTGCCGGTGAACGGACCGGCGATCGAGCCGGTGTTCGACAAGGACGACAAGGCGGCCGAGCTCCGCAATGTGACGTTCC
>CAZZVH010000390.1:0-3796 GCA_964657365.1 uncultured Burkholderiaceae bacterium | reverse complement strand
GGCCGAAGCGGGACGCGACGTCATGCGCCGCCGCCCTGCCGGATCGCCGCGTAGTGCAGGAAGATCTCGTCGCCTTCGGGTTCCGCGGCCAGCAGGCGCATGCGGCGCATGTCGGCGAAGTCGAAGCCGGCGCCGCCGACCAGGCCCGGCGCCGCGCCGCCGACCAGCAACGGGCACAGCGTCAGGTGCATCTCGTCGAGGGCATCGGCGGCGAGGAACTGGAACAGCAGGTCGCCACCCGCTTCGACCAGCAGGCGCTCGACGCCGCGCCGGGCGATCTGCTCGAGCATCCAGGCGACCGGCATGCGCTCGCCTGGCGCACCCTGCCAGCCTTCGGCCTCCAGCGGAAAGCCATCGTGCAACGACGCCGCGTCGGTCAGGAACAGCGGCCGGATCGCAGGCTCCGAGATGAAGTCCGGTTCGAGCGGGACGTCGAGCCTGCCGGTGACGACGACGTTCCAGGGCCGGCCGCGCAACAGGCCGCGATCGGCCGCGTCCGGCAGCGACGGATGCGGCCAGTTCCGGAACGTGCCGCCGCCGACCAGGACCGCGTCGGCGCCGGCCCGCAGCCGGCTCATGCGTGCGTGATCGCGCGAGGTGCCGAAGAACGCGAACCGGCGTTCGCGCGTGTTGATCCGGCCATCGAGCGAGATCGCGGTGTTGCTGACGACCTTCAAGACACCGCCTGGCGGCCCCGGGTGATGCGCACGCCGGCCCATTCGAGGCCTTGCACCGGCGGACGCTTCTTGACGCTGACAGTCACGTGGTCGACCAGCGGATTGCGCAGCACGACCTGCGCCAGCACCTCGGCGACCCGTTCGATCAGCAGGTATTCCTGGCCCTGGACGGCGTCGATGAGATCGCCGGCGAGGCGGTAGTCGACGGTCTTCTCGAGATCGTCGGTGAGGCCGGCCTCGCGCAGCGACGGGCAGAACAGCTGCACCTCGACGCGCAGCGATTGCGGCGTCGCCCGTTCCGGGTCGGTGCAGCCGACGCGACAAGGCACTTCGAGGCCTTCGAGAAAGAGGCTGTCCATGTCGTCCGCTCCGTTCCGTTGGCTCATGCGTTCTGCTCCACCCAACCGGCCACCGACGCGAGCGCGTCGCCGAGATGCGAAGGATCGGTGCCGCCGGCCATCGCCATGTCGGCCTTGCCGCCGCCCTTGCCGCCGACCTGCTGCGCCACGAAGTTCACGAGCGCACCGGCCTGGATGCGCGAGGTGCTGTCGGCAGTGACGCCGGCGGCGATCTGCACCCTGGCGCCGTCGACCGCGGCCAGCACCACCACGGCGGTCTTCAGCTTGTCCTTGAGCTTGTCGAGCGTGTCGCGCAGCGTCTTCGCATCGGCGCCGTCGAGCCGCGCCGCCAGCACCTTGAGGCCCTTGACGTCGACGGCCTGCAGCGCCAGGTCGCCGCCCTGCGCCGAAGCCAGCCGGCCCTTGAGCGAACCCAGCTCCTTCTCGAGGGCACGCACGTGCTCCAGCACCTGGCCGAGCCGCGCCGGCACCTCGGCCGGCGCCGACCGCAAGGCTCCGGCGAGACGGTGGACCGTGCCTTCGAGCCCCTGCAGATAGGCGAGCGCGTTGTCGCCGGTCACGGCTTCGACGCGCCGGATCCCCGCCGCGACCCCGCTCTCGGCGACGATCTTGAACAGCCCGATGTCGCCGGTCCGCGCGACGTGCGTGCCACCGCAGAGCTCGCGGCTCGAGCCGATGTCGAGGACGCGGACCTCGTCGCCGTACTTCTCGCCGAACAGCATCATCGCGCCCATCGTCTGCGCTTCCTCGATCGGCATCACCCGCGCGTTGGTGGCGTGGTTCTCGAGGATCTCGGCATTCACCAGCGCCTCGACGCGCTTGATCTGCTCGTCGCTGAGCGGCGCGTTGTGGGCGAAGTCGAACCGGGTGCGCTCGGCGTTGACGAGCGAGCCCTTCTGCTGGACATGCTCGCCTAGCACTTCGCGCAGCGCCTTGTGCATGAGGTGGGTCGCGCTGTGGTTGCGCACCGTCTTCGCGCGCCGCTCCGCATCGATCTTCGCGTCGACCGTGTCGCCGACCCGGATCTCGCCTTCGACGACGCGGCCCTCGTGGCCGAACACCGAGGCCTGGATCTTCACGGTGTCTTCCACCAGCATGCGCGAGCTCGCGTTGCGCAGCTCGCCGGTGTCGCCGACCTGCCCGCCCGATTCGGCATAGAAGGGCGTGTGGTCGAGCACCACGACCACGTCGTCTCCGGCCTTCGCCGAGCTGGCGGCGCTGCCGTCGACATAGATGGCGACGATGGTGGCGCTGTCGTGCGCATGCTTCTCGTAGCCGTGGAAGGTCGTCGACGCGCCGCTGTACTCGAGGCCTTGCGCGACCTTGAACTTGCCCGCCGCGCGCGCCTGGTCGCGCTGCTTCGCCATCGCCAGGTCGAACGCCGCGGTGTCGACCGCGACGCCGCGCTCGCGGCAGACGTCGGCCGTCAGGTCGAGCGGGAAGCCGTAGGTGTCGTGCAGCTTGAAGGCGAGCTCGCCGCCGAGCACGCGGTCGCCGTGCGACGGCAGCGCGGCGATCGCCGATTCCAGGATCTCCATGCCGTTGGCGATGGTCTGGAAGAAGCGTTCCTCTTCCTGGCGCAGCACGTCGGTGGCGCGCTGGCCGTCGCGGCGCAGCTCGGGGTAGGCGTCGCCCATCAGCGCGGCCAGGTCGGCGACGAGCTTGTGGAAGAACGGCTTTCGCGCACCCAGCTTGTAGCCGTGCCGGATGGCGCGCCGCGTGATCCGGCGCAAGACGTAGCCGCGGCCTTCGTTGCCCGGGATGACGCCGTCGACGACCGTGAAGGCGCAGGCGCGGATATGGTCGGCGATGACCTTGAGCGATGGCGAGTCCTTGTCGCAATCCGTCGCACCGGCGGCATCGACGACGCGCTTGGCAGCCGCGAGCAGGGTGACGAAGAGGTCGATCTCGTAGTTCGAGTGCACGTGCTGCAGCACCGCGGTGAGCCGCTCCAGGCCCATGCCGGTGTCGACGCTCGGTTTCGGCAGCTTGTGCATCACGCCCGCGTCGTCGCGGTTGAACTGCATGAAGACGTTGTTCCAGATCTCGATGTAGCGGTCGCCGTCTTCGTTCGGCGAGCCCGGCGGGCCGCCCGGGATCTCGGGGCCGTGGTCGTAGAAGATCTCGCTGCACGGGCCGCACGGGCCGGTGTCGCCCATCATCCAGAAGTTGTCGGACGCGTAGCGCGCGCCTTTGTTGTCGCCGATGCGCACGATGCGCTCGGCCGGCAAGCCGATCTCGTTCCTCCAGATGTCGTAGGCCTCGTCGTCTTCGGCGTAGACGGTCGCCCAGAGCTTGTCCTTCGGCAGCTTGTAGACCTCGGTGAGCAGTTCCCAGGCGAACCTCAGCGCATCCTTCTTGAAGTAGTCGCCGAAGCTGAAGTTGCCGAGCATCTCGAAGAACGTGTGATGCCGCGCCGTGTAGCCGACGTTCTCGAGGTCGTTGTGCTTGCCGCCGGCGCGCACGCACTTCTGCGACGTCGTCGCGCGCACGTACGGCCGGCGGTCGATGCCGGTGAACACGTCCTTGAACTGATTCATCCCCGCGTTCGTGAACAGCAGCGTCGGGTCGTTGCCCGGCACGAGGGACGACGAGCGGACGACCGTGTGCCCTTCGGCGGCGAAGAACTGGAGGAAGCGGTCGCGGATTTCTGCAGACTTCATGAGACTCTTGACATGGGGCGGGCGGCTGCGGCTTCAATCGTTGCGGCGCGCAGCCGTGCATGCTAACCGACCGGGCGGTCCGCAGCCCCGGCCGGGT
>CAZZVH010000389.1:0-3807 GCA_964657365.1 uncultured Burkholderiaceae bacterium | reverse complement strand
ACGGCAAGGATGTGGGCGGCATCATGACCTGGGCCGGCACCGGCGCCACTGAAGCCCTCACGCCGCAGTGGATGGGTCATATCCACACCGCCAATCTCGATGCAGAACTCAAGGCCATCGCCGCCGACGGCGGCATGGACCGCGCCCGCATGCGAGCCGCCGCGTTCGCCGATCCCACCGTCCGACGTCGACTCGAAGCCGTCCTCCATCCCCTGATCGGCGCGGAAGTCGAGCGGCAGGGCGCGGCCTCGGCTGCCCATGTCGACGTTCTCGACATCCCGCTCCTGGCCGAGTCCGGGCGCTGGCGGGCTCGCCTGGATCGCGTCTGGGTGGTCGATTGCAGCGAGGAACGACAGATCGCGCGAGTCGCGGCGCGCGCCGGATGGTCGGCGGACATGGCCCGCGCCGTCATTGCACAGCAGGCGAGCCGCTCGCGACGCCGGTCCGCTGCCGATGCCGTGATCGACAACGACGGAGCCGCCCTCACGCAGCTGGAGGCGGAGGTCGACGCGCTCTGGCAGGCATCGGTCCCGCTGAAATGACCATCCCCGGATGGTTCTGCGGCGCTGCTGTGGAACAATCCGTGCCGCTGTGTCGCACACGGCAGCGCCCAGAGCGAACGTGACCCTGCCTTGATCCTGTACGAGTATCCGTTCAACGAAAGCATCCGGACGATGCTTCGTCTCGAGCACCTGTTCGACAGGCTCGGCCAGCTCATCGGGCGAGACGCTCCGGTGGACCACCACCACGCACTGGCCACCATCTTCGAGATCATGGATGTCGGCTCGCGGGCCGACCTCAAGTCCGACCTGCTCAAGGAGCTGGAGAAGCACCGGCAGCAACTGGTCGGCTATCGCGGCAACCCGTCGATCTCGGAAGCGCTGCTCGACGACATCATCGGCCGCATCGACAGTGCCCATGCACGGCTAAACCAGCTCGTCGGCAAGGCCGGTGCGGTGCTCACGGGCAACGAGTGGCTGATGAGCATCCGCAGCCGCATCAACATTCCTGGCGGCACCTGCGAATTCGACCTGCCCGCGTACTACGCCTGGCAGCAGCAGGAACCGGCCAGGCGCCGGGCCGACCTGATCCAGTGGGTGGCCACGCTGATGCCGCTGGCCGAAGGGCTGCAGGTCCTGCTCGGCCTGCTGCGCGATTCCGGCACGCCGCACAAGGTGCTCGCGCCCGGGGGCCAGTATTCGCAGAGCCTCGCGGCCGGGCGCGTCTTCCAGCTGATGCGCGTCCGGCTCGACGCCGCCGCCGAGCTGGTGCCGGAGATCAGTGGCCATCGGCTGATGGTGCAGGTCCGCCTGATGCGCCAGGAGCCCGACGGGCGACTGCGTCCGGCCGCCATCGACAGCAGCTTCGAGCTCACGCTCTGCGCCTGAACCGGACAACGGCATGACGGATCGACCCTCCAGCCCGCACGATGCCCCGGCCCGCATCATCCGGTGCCCTGGCTGCGGCGGCGACAGCGTCTACGCGTCGAGCAACCCCTACCGACCGTTCTGCAGCGCCCGATGCCGCGGCGCCGATCTCGGCGCGTGGGCCTCCGAGGGTTATCGGGTGCCCGCCGCGCCGTCCGTCGACGACGATCCGGACGACTTGTCGCCACCGCTGTCCGACATTTAAATCGCGCCGACGTCGCTGCAGCGGCGCCCCGCGCGAGCCGGACTCCCTGCCTCAGCCTTCGAGCGACTTGAGCAGTTCGGCCAGGTCCGGGTCCATCTCCTCCTCTGCCGCCGCCTCGTCGGTGGCGGCCTCTCCCTCGCCGTCGGTCGACGCCGGCGTGTCGCCGTCGTCGCCCAGGCTCGCCAGCAGATCGTCGAGGCTCGAGTCGCCGGAGCTGTCGCTGCCGGAGGTGTCGTCGTCGCTCGTGCCCGCCTCGTCGTCGGCGCTGCCGGCGGCGTCGAGATCCGCGTCGTCGTCTGCGGCAGCCGCACCCGCCTTCTTGCCCTTCTTCGCGACAGGCTCGTCCTTCTCGGCCATCTTTCCTTGCAGCGTCGTCGAGAACGACATGCGCGATGCGGGCTTGGTGAGTCCCGGCAGCGCGATCTGGCTGCCGCCGACGGTGTCGAGGCCGGCGATCCGCAGTTCCGGCTGGCCCTTGTGTGCCATCAGGGCGTCGATGCCGACGCGGCGAAGCATCTCCGCCGCAGCGAGATTGACGAGGCGCTCAGTGGTGGGCAGCGCGATTTGGTCGCCGTCGCCGTCGACAACGTAGTGGAACGGCAAGTCGCCGATCGACAGCGTGTTGCCGGTGGGCGCCGCCAGCACCGATGCCGCGAGCAGTGCCGGGTGGCCCCACAGCATGCCGCGCAGGCCTTCTTCCGGTGTGAACTCCTCGAACGTGAACGACGTGATCGGATCGCTTTTCTTGCCGTAGGGGTGACGCAGCATGAAGCGCGGCGCGAGCAGCGCGAGATGCGTCGCTTCGGGCATCTCGCGCAACGCCTCCAGCGCCTGCGCCATGAGCGGGTGCGGCGGGTTCCGGCGGTCGGTGAATGCGTCGGCCGACATGGACGTGAGGAACGGCGCTCCGGCACTCTTGGCGATCTTGGCCATGCGCCCGAGCAGTTCCGCATGCGGCGGCGTCGGCTCGAACTGGTAGAGGCCGAGGATCAGGGACACGCCGCCGTTCTTGTCCTGCGATGGCTTGTCGACCAGCATCGAGTAGAAACCGCTCTCGCTCAGGTCGCTGACGCTGCTGAGGTCGGCCGCGAACTCCTCCGCCGAGACGTCGACGAGCAGCACCTGCAGAGAAGGCCCCGTCTCGATACGGCGAAGGATCATGTCCATGCCGCGCCAGAGCGCTTCGACGTTCTGGAACTCGCTTTGATGGAGCACCGTGCGCATCGCATCCGACAGGGCGTTGTCGACGATGGCGACCAGCGCGTCGCGCTTGGGATCGGGCGCGGCCGTCACGAACGGCCCGAGGATGCGCTTCAGCAACGCGTCGATCGGCGCGTCGACATTCACCTCCGGAGCGACGCCGACCAGGCGCGCGAAGTCGGAGAGCTTCGCGTCCGCGGCGGGAGCACCGCTCTTCGATCGCTTGCGGCCGCTGCGCGATGCCTTGCGCCTCGTGCCGCCGCCCATCGCCTGCACTTCCGCGGCGGCCTTGGCGAAGGTCGCGGTGTTGTTGAGCCGCTTGCGCAAGTCGACGAGCGACTTGAACATCGGCAGCTCGCGGTAGAGCGAATCGGGGTGGAAGCTCTCGAGCTCGCTGAACTCGACCTCCACGCCGTCGCCGCCGTCGCCGATCGGCAGGGCCAGCTTCACACCGAGCCGCCCGAGCGCGTCCTCGAGCGTGTCGAACTCGACCGGGATCATCTTGCGTCGCGCGAGATCGTCGCCCGTTTCCAGCCGGCCGGCTGCGGCGCCGGCGCTGAAGTCGCCGAGCACGGCGATGCGAACCGGCCGCTTGGCGGCCCAGGCGGGCGCCGCGTCGTCGAGCGATCCGAAATCCGGGGTCCAGTCATCGTCTGCCATGCTTGCTCCTTGAAAGAACGGTCGATACGGGCCGCTCGGTCATTTGATCTCGTCGACGCTGAAGAGCGCCGTTCCGTAGTCGTCCGTGCACGGCTGGGCGCAGATCGCCTTGCCGGCGAAGATCGACGTGCCCGGAGCCTGCGTTTCCGCCAGATGCCGGAGCGCGGCGACGGTCGTCTGCCCGAAGCCATCGCTGGACTTCAGGCCGAGCCCGGAAAAGTCCCGCGGGTACTGCGACACGATGGCCATGAGGTGATCCGTTCCCGCCGGTCCGCCCGCCATGGTGCCGGTCATGCCCTTGGGCGGCAACGACAG
>CAZZVH010000388.1:0-3821 GCA_964657365.1 uncultured Burkholderiaceae bacterium | reverse complement strand
CACGCGCTTCGCGGCCTCGGCCAGCAGCACGATGGAGTTGGCGCCCTTGAAGGCGTCGTCGGTGTCGGGGAAGTGGCGGCCGATGTCGCCGAGGCCGGCGGCGCCGAACAGCGCGTCGGTGATCGCGTGGCACAGCGCGTCGGCGTCGGAGTGGCCGGCCAGGCCGTGCGTGTGCGCGATCTCGACGCCGCCGAGGATCAGCTTGCGGCCCTCGACCAGCGCGTGCGTGTCCCAGCCCTCGCCGACCCGCCAGACGGTGCCGCGCGGTCTCATGGGCGCCTGCCGCGCAGGATCGACGCGGCCAGGGCGACGTCGTCCGGATGCGTCACCTTGAAGTTCTCGACCGCACCATGCACGAGCCGCGGCGACAGGCCCATCGCCTCGATGGCGCTCGCCTCGTCGGTCGCTTCGGCGCCGAACCGGGCCAGCGCTTCGGCCAGGACGCCGATGCGGAACATCTGCGGCGTCTGCGCCTGCCAGACGCCGGCCCGGGACAGGGTCGCGTCGACGCGTTCGCCCCTGGCGTGCTTGAGCGTGTCCGCGGCGGGCACGGCGAGCAGGCCGCCGACCGGGTCGTCGAGGCAGGCATCGATCAGCGCGTCGATCCATGCCGGCAGGACGAGGCAGCGCGCCGCGTCGTGGACGAGGACCCAGTCGCCGACGGCCGCATCCAGCGCGAGCAAGGCCGCGAGGCCGGCCGCGACCGTCTGCGCGCGTGTCGCCCCGCCGCAGGCCGCGACGTCGACACGCTTGCCGTCCGGCAACGCGACGTGCTGCGAGAACATGTCGTCGCCGGGCGCCGTCACGACCAGCACCGAGGCCAGCCGCGACACGCCCGCGAGGGCCCGCAGCGTGTGCGAGACCATCGCCATGCCGTCGATCGGCACGTACTGCTTCGGCAACGCCGTCGCTGCGCGCGAGCCGGTGCCGGCGCACGGCACGAGCGCGAAACAACGGGGAGGCGAAGTCGGGGCGTGGGTCATCGGGGCGAGCGCGCGGCGCGGCCGCAAGCATAAGCGGCGCCGCGGGCAAGTCCCGCCGGGAACGCGTCGCAGCGGCACTCCCTAAAATCAAGTCCTTTGTGCGCCGCGTCGACCGGTGCGACGCGCGCCTTCATGCATCTTCCCGACATCGCCCCCGGCAAGCGCTTCACGCTCGCCCGCCCGCCCGGCTCGGCCGATGCGCTCCTGCTCGCCCGCTTCGTCGCCAAGCAGCGCGCCGCCGGCCGCGCCACGACGGCGATCTTCACCGCCGAGCCGGCCGATGCGCAGCGGCTCGAGGAAGAGATCGCCTTCTTCGCGCCCGAATTGCGGATCGCCGTGTTCCCCGACTGGGAGACGCTGCCGTACGACACCTTCTCGCCGCACGAGGACCTGATCTCCGAGCGGCTGTCGACGCTCTGGAAGATCTCGAAAGGCGAGGTCGACGTCGTCCTGATGCCGGCCACGACGGCGCTCGTCCGCCTCGCGCCGCCGGCGTTCATGGCCGGCTACACCTTCTCGTTCCGGCAGAAGCAGCGCCTCGACGAGGCGGCGCTCAAGGCGCAGCTCACGCTGGCCGGCTATTCGCACGTGAGCCAGGTCGTCTCGCCGGGCGAGTACGCGGTGCGCGGCGGCCTGATCGACCTGTTCCCGATGGGCTCCGCGGTGCCCTACCGCGTCGACCTGTTCGGCGACGAGATCGATTCGATCCGCACCTTCGATCCCGACAGCCAGCGCAGCCTCTACCCGGTGCCGGAGATCCAGCTGCTGCCCGGCCGCGAGTTCCCGATGGACGAGACGGCACGCGCCGCCTTCCGTTCGCGCTGGCGCGAGCGGATGGAAGGCGACCCGACGAAGGTCCGCATCTACAAGGACATCGGCACCGGCATCGCCACGGCCGGCATCGAGTACTACCTGCCGCTCTTCTTCGACGAGACGGCGACGATCTTCGATTACCTGGGCGCGCATGCCACGGTCGCGCTGCACGGCGAGATCGACGCCGACCTGCAGCGCTTCTGGACCGACACACGCGAACGGCACCGGTTCCTCCAGCACGACAAGGAGCGGCCGATCCTGCCGCCGGAATCGCTGTTCCTCCGGCCCGAGGAGTTCTTCGCCCTGTGCGGCGCGCACGCGCAACTGCTGCTGCGCGGGACCGACGACGCCGCGGCGCCATGGGCGACGGCGCTGCCCGAGCTCGGCGTCGACCGTGGCGCACCCGAGCCGCTGCGCCGCCTGCAGGACCACGTCGCGTCGGGCAGGCACCGCGTGCTGCTCGTCGCGGAAAGCGAAGGCCGCCGCGAGAGCCTGCTCGAGCTGCTGCGCGACAGCCGGATCGAGCCGCCGAGCGTCGCGTCGCTGGCCGAGTTCATGGCCGGAAACGACCGCTTCGCGATCGTCGTGGCGCCGCTCGCGCAAGGCTTCGCCGCACGCGAGGACCCAGCGAACGACGCGGCCACCATCGAGTACGTCACCGAGACCGAGCTCTTCGCGAGCACGCCGGGGACGCGGCGACGCAAGCGCCAGGAGCAGACCAGCGACGTCAACGCGCTCATCAAGGACCTGTCCGAGCTCGACATCGGCGATCCTGTCGTGCACGTGAACCACGGCATCGGCCGGTATCTCGGCCTGCGGCTGATCTCGCTGGGCCCGGACGAGGAGCCGAGCGAATTCCTCTATCTCGAATACGCCGACAACGCGACCCTGTCGGTGCCGGTCTCCCAGCTGCACCTGATCGCCCGCTACACCGGCGTCAGTGCCGACGAGGCGACGCTGCACCGGCTCGGCTCCGGGCAATGGGAGAAGGCACGACGCCGCGCTGCCGAACAGGTGCGCGACACGGCGGCGGAGCTGCTGAACCTCTATGCGCGGCGCCAGGCCCGCGAGGGTTTCGCGTTCCGCTTCCAGCCGCACGACTACGAAGCCTTCGCGGCCAGCTTCGGCTTCGAGGAGACGCCCGACCAGCATGCCGCGATCCACGCCGTGATCCAGGACATGATCTCGCCGCGGCCGATGGACCGGCTGGTCTGCGGCGACGTCGGTTTCGGCAAGACCGAGGTGGCGTTGCGGGCTGCGTTCGTCGCCGTCACTGGCGGCAAGCAGGTCGCCATCCTGGCGCCGACCACGCTGCTCGCGGAGCAGCACTTCCAGAACATCAGCGATCGCTTCGGCAAATGGCCGATCAAGGTCGCCGAGCTGTCCCGCTTCCGTTCGCCGAAGGAAGTGAAGGCGGCGCTCGCCGGCATGGCGGACGGCACCGTCGACATCGTCGTCGGCACGCACAAGCTGCTGTCGGCCGACGTGAAGTTCGCGCGGCTCGGTTTGCTCGTGATCGACGAGGAGCACCGCTTCGGCGTGCGCCACAAGGAGATGATCAAGGCGATGCGTGCCGAGGTCGACGTGCTCACGCTCACGGCCACGCCGATCCCGCGCACCCTCGGCATGGCGCTCGAAGGCCTGCGCGATCTCTCGGTGATCGCGACCGCGCCGCAACGCCGGCTCGCCATCAAGACCTTCGTGCGCAACGAGGGCTCGAGCACGATCCGCGAGGCCGTGCTGCGCGAGCTCAAGCGCGGCGGCCAGGTCTACTTCCTGCACAACGACGTGCAGACGATCGAGCACCGGCGCGAGACCCTGCAGGCGCTGGTGCCCGAGGCGCGCATCGCGATCGCGCACGGCCAGATGCCGGAGCGCGAGCTCGAGCGCGTGATGCGCGATTTCGTCGCCCAACGGCACAACGTGCTGCTCTGCTCGACCATCATCGAGACCGGCATCGACGTGCCGAGCGCCAACACCATCGTCATCAGCCGCGCCGACAAGTTCGGCCTGGCGCAGCTGCAC
>CAZZVH010000387.1:0-3824 GCA_964657365.1 uncultured Burkholderiaceae bacterium | reverse complement strand
GCAGAGGCGCCGCACGGTGGTGGCGGCCAGCCACATCCTGAAGCGCCGCACGGTGGCGGCGGCGGTGGCCACGAGCGCGGCGAGCGCTAGCGCACCCGCGGGAACGCCGCCTGCCCTCTGAGGGCGGCCGGCGCTTCCGCGGACGGCAGGAGCGTGCATGCCGTCACCGTCGGGCTTCGTTCGCGTCCGCGGGGCGCGTGAGCACAACCTGAAGAACGTCGATGTCGACGTGCCGCGCGATGCGCTGGTCGTCTTCACCGGCATCTCCGGCTCCGGCAAGTCGTCGCTCGCGTTCGGCACCATCTACGCCGAGGCGCAGCGGCGCTACTTCGAATCGGTGGCGCCGTATGCGCGCCGCCTGATCGAGCAGGTGGGGGCCCCAGACGTCGATGCCATCGACGGCCTGCCGCCGGCCGTCGCCCTGCAGCAGCAGCGGGGCAGCGCCACCGCGCGTTCGTCGGTCGGCAGCGTGACGACCATCTCCAGCCTCGTGCGCCTGCTCTATTCGCGTGCCGGCAGCTATCCGCCGAAGCAGCCCATGCTCTACGCGGAAGACTTCTCGCCGAACACGCCGGCGGGCGCCTGCCCGGAGTGCCACGGCCTCGGCCGCATCTACGCGGTCACCGAGCGCTCGCTCGTGCCCGACGACACGCTGACCATCCGTGAACGCGCCGTCGCCGCATGGCCGCCGGCCTGGCACGGCCAGAACCTGCGCGACATCCTGACCACGCTCGGCCACGACGTCGACGTGCCCTGGCGCGAGCTGCCGAAGAAGACCCGCGACTGGATCCTCTTCACCGACGAGCAGCCGACCGTGCCGGTCTACGCCGGGTTCTCGATGGCCGAAGCGCGCACGGCGCAACGCCGGAAGATGGAGCCGAGCTACATGGGCACCTTCACGAGCGCGCGCCGCTACGTGCTGCAGGCCTTCGCGACGACGCAGAGCGCGATCATCAAGAAACGCGTCTCCGGCTATCTCATCGGCAGCGTCTGCCCGCTCTGCGACGGCAAGCGGCTCAAGCGGGAGGCGCTCTCGGTCCACTTCGCGGGCCGCGACATCGGCGAGCTGGCGCGGCTGCCGCTGGCCGAGCTCGGCGCCGTGCTGCGCGATGCCGCTGCGGGCCGGTTCGGCGACATCGGATCGGCAGACACAGGCACGACGCTGAGCCGCGCCGATGCGGAGCGCGACACGCGCCGTCGCGTCGCGGGTGGCGGCTCCGCGCATGCCGCAGCTCCCGACGTGCGTCGCACGCCAAACCTGTCGGAGGAAAAACGACTGGCTGCGCAGCGCCTGGCGACCGAGATCGTGGCGCGTGTCGCCACGCTCGAGGGCCTGGGCCTGGGCTATCTCTCGCTCGAGCGCAGCACGCCGACGCTGTCGCCCGGCGAGCTGCAGCGCCTGCGCCTGGCGACGCAGCTCGGCTCGCAGCTGTTCGGCGTCGTCTACGTGCTCGACGAGCCGTCGGCCGGCCTACATCCGGCCGACGCGGAGGCATTGCTCGATGCCCTGCAGCGGCTCAAGGCCGCCGGCAATTCGCTGTTCGTCGTCGAGCACGATCTCGAGGTGATGCGGCGTGCCGACTGGCTCGTCGACGTCGGCCCCGCTGCCGGCGAGGCCGGCGGCCGCGTGCTGTACAGCGGGCCGCCGGCAGGGCTGGCCCGGGTCGACGCGTCGGTGACGCGAGAGCACCTGTTCCCAGCGTCGCGAAACCCGACGACGCCGATCGCCGCGCCGCGCCGTGCGCCGCACGACTGGCTGCGGCTCGAAGCGGTATCGCGCAACAACCTGCACGGCGTCGACGCCGCTGTCCCGCTCGGTTGCCTGACGGCCGTGACCGGCGTCTCCGGCTCCGGCAAGTCGAGCCTCGTCAGCCAAGCCTTGCTCGATCTCGTGAGCCGCGCGCTCGGCACGACACTGCCGCCGTCCGACGACGACCTGCCCGACGACGACGCCGATGCGGCGAGCCATGTCGATGCGCCGACCGAGCGCGTCGTCGTCGGTCGCATCGCCTCCGGCATGGCATCGATCCGCCGCCTCGTCTGCGTCGACCAGAAGCCGATCGGCCGGACGCCGCGCTCGAACCTCGCCACCTACACCGGCCTCTTCGATCCGGTGCGCAAGCTGTTCGCCGCCACGCCGGCCGCGAAGAAGCGCCGCTTCGACGCCGGCCGCTTCTCCTTCAACGTCGCCAAGGGCCGCTGCCCGACCTGCGAGGGGGAAGGCGTCGTCAGCGTCGAGCTGCTGTTCCTGCCGAGCGTCTATGCGCCATGCCCGACCTGCCATGGCGCCCGCTACAACCCCGAGACGCTGGCCGTCACGTGGCACGACCGCTCGATCGCCGACGTCCTGGCGATGACCGTCGACAGCGCGGCCGCGTTCTTCGCGGAGCAGCCGGGCATCGCCCGGCCGCTGACCGTGCTGCAGCGGATCGGCCTCGGCTACCTGCGCCTCGGCCAGCCGGCGACCGAGCTCTCGGGCGGCGAAGCGCAGCGCATCAAGCTCGCCACCGAGCTGCAGCGGCAGCAGCGCGGCAGCACGCTCTACGTGCTCGACGAGCCGACCACCGGCCTGCATCCGGCCGACGTCGACAAGCTCGTGGCGCAGCTCCAGCAGCTCGTCGACGCCGGCAACACGGTGGTCGTCGTCGAGCACGACATGCGCGTCGTCGCCGCCTGCGACTGGGTGATCGACATCGGCCCGGGCGCTGGCGAATCGGGCGGCCACATCGTCGCCGCGGGCACGCCGGCAGCGGTGGCGGGCAGCGGCGGCAAGACCGCGCCGTATCTCGCCCGCGAGCTCGCCGCGAACGCCTAGAAGAGCTTCACCGCCAGCCAGGTCAAACCGGTGAATGCCGACCACACCGGGGCGCCGGAGCGCAGGCTGCGCGCAGCGCCGGCGTCGAGCGTGAGCTGCTTCGTCACGTTGCAGGTCGCGGCGACGAGGAACTGGCTGGTCGCGTCTCCGCCATGCTGGTTCGTGCCCGAGAACTCGCCGGTCAGCCCCCAGCGGTCGTCGAGCGCGCGCGAGAGCGACGCGGCCCACAGAACCTGCCCGTGCGACGCGCCGCCGTCGGCCTGGCCGAGGCGGGTGCCGATCAGGTTCAGGTCGGTGTGCCAGGCGCTGGCGAAGTCGGCGCTGTAGATCGCGTTGATGCCGTAGTCGGACTTGCCGCTGCCACTGCCGAGACCGCGCTTCGCGGTCGGGAAGCCCGCCTGCGCCTCGAGACCGAACGCCTGCGCGTCGTCGATCGCGAAGCGGCGCTTCAGCACGACGCTGGTGTCGCCGACGCCGTTCTCGTGGCCGAGGTCGTCACGTTGACGGACCCAAGCGTCGCTGCCGATGCGGATGCCCCAATCCGGTGTGAAGGCGAGCTTCACGGTGGTCGGCACGCTGTCGCGGCGCGCCCCCTCGCCGTCGTGCTCGCGCGTGAGTCCAGTCTCGATCTCGATCCAGCCCGGCGCGGACAGCGCGGCGGGCGTCGAGACGCTCGGGCGGTACGGCGTCGTCGACGGCGCGTCGTCGGTCGCCTGGGCACGCGCGAAACCGATCACGCAGAGGAGCGTCGTGCCGATCGCGGCGCGCAGCCGCCGGCGGCGGTCCTGGCGGTGCGGCCCCGGGGCTCGTTCGTGTTCGATCGTGTGCATGCCACATCCCTTTCCGTGTCGTGTCCCGGCCGTCTGTTTACCATGAGGCCATGCAACGCCATCGCTCTGCCCGACGCGAACCCGACACCGTGCTCACGCCATGGCTGCCCGCCACCCAGCAGCCCGTGCGCGAGGGGGTCTACCGACGCGCCGCTCCAGCCGGACCCTACGCCTGCTGG
>CAZZVH010000386.1:0-3828 GCA_964657365.1 uncultured Burkholderiaceae bacterium | reverse complement strand
ATGACGCTGTCGATGCTGACGACGCCGTGGCTGCTCGAGCGCTACGGTTACCGCCATACCTACATCGGCGCGGTGCTGCTGCTGATGCTCGGCGGCGTCGCCGGCGGTGTCAGCCCGTGGTTCGACCTGGTCCTGTCGGCCCGTGTCGCCGAAGGGCTGGCGGCCGGCGTGCTGCAGCCGATCCCGGCCATCATCGTCCTGCATGCCTTCGGCGCCGGCGAGCGCGGCAAGGCGATGGGCATCTTCGGCTTCGGCGTCGTGCTCGCCCCGGCGGTGGGGCCGAGCGTCGGCGGCATCCTGGTCGAGTGGTTCGGCTGGCGCTCCATCTTCTTCGTCGTGACGCCGTTCTGCCTGATCGCGATGGCGATGGCGCAGCGCTACCTGCCGATCGGCGTGCCCGGCGGCGGCCCGGTCCATCGTGGCGGCGGCCGGCTCGACGTCGTCGGCCTCGGTCTCATCGCCGTCGCCGTCCTGGCGCTCCTCAACGGCATGGTCCACCTGACGGCAGAGACCATGTCGCTCGGTCTCGCGCTGGTGGCCTGCAGCGTCGTCGCGACGGTCGGCTTCATCTACCACCAGCGTCGCGGTGCCAGGCCGCTGATGGCGCTCGGCCTGTTCGCGCACCGGCCGTTCTCGATGGGCGGTCTGGTGGCGTTCATCTACGGCATGGCCCTGTTCGGCTCGACCTATCTCGTGCCCGTCTTCATGCAGGAGGCGCTGCACCTGCCGCCGTCCCAGGCCGGCGCGGTCCTGCTGCCCGCCGGCATCGCCCTCGCGCTGACGATCCCGATGGCCGGCCGGCTGGCCGACCGGGTCGCCGTCAGCAAGCTGGTCAGCGTCGGCCTCGTCCTGCTGGCTGCGTCGTTCTTCCTGATGCTCGGCGTCGGCACCGGAACGGCGCTGCTGCTGATCACGCTCTGGGCGGTGATCGGCCGCATCGGTCTCGGCTTCGTGCTGCCGTCGCTCAATCTCGGCTCGATGCACGGCCTGCCCGACGTGCTGATCTCGCACGGCTCGAGCACCATCAATTTCCTGCGCCAGCTCGGCGGTGCGCTCGGCATCGCCCTGGTCGGCAACGTCCTGGAGTGGCGGCTGCGCTCGCATTCCGGCGAGACGCTGCAGGCCTATCACGAGACCTTCGCGCTGGTCGGCGCGATCACCGCCTGCGCCGTCATCGCCGCCCTCCGCATGGGCGCACCCCGCCCCGCCACCACCGCATGAATCTCGACATCTCCTCCCTGCCCGAGCGCTGCGACGTCCTGATCGTCGGCGCCGGCCCGGCCGGCAGCGCCGCGGCACAACTGCTGGCGCGTGCCGGCCGCGACGTCGTCCTCGTCGATGCGCAGCCCTTCCCGCGCGACAAGGTCTGCGGCGACGGCCTGATCCCGGATGCGCACCGCGCGCTCGACCGTCTCGGCGTGCTCGACCGGGTCATGGCCGAAGCGCGGGTCTCCTCGACGCTCGGCTGCATCGCGCCGCGCGGCGGTCGCATCGACGTGCCGGGCACGCTCGCCGTGCTGCCGCGCAAGCGCCTCGACGAGATCGTCTGCAACGCCGCCGTCGCCGTCGGCGCCCGCATGTTCGCGCCGGTGCGTTTCGTGGCGCCGATCCGCGCCGCCGGGGAGACCGGCCCGGTGGTCGGCGCGCGGCTGAAGCACGGCGACGTCGAACGCGAGGTCCGTGCGACGTGGGTCGTGCTCGCGAGCGGCGCGCAGCCGCAGGCGACGATCGCGGCCGGCATGTGCGACCGGCGCACGCCGAGCGGGATCGCCCTGCGCGGCTACATCCGCAGCGCCGCGATGGCGTCGCGCATCACCGCGCTCGAGGTGGTCTGGCACAAGCGGCTGTCGCCCGGCTACGGCTGGATCTTCCCGTGCGGCGACGACGTCTTCAACATCGGCGTGGGCGTCGCGCAGAGCCACCGCGAAGGCAAGGACGGCCGCCACGCGATGCAGGACGTCAACCTGCGCGAGCAGTTCGCCGCCTTCCAGCGGGTCTATGCACCGGCGCGAGACCTCGTCGCCGGCGGCACCTGGCTGGCCGAGCCGGGACAGGAGCTCAAGGGCGCGCCCCTGCGTTGCTCGCTCGAAGGCGCGCGGCTCGATGCGCCCGGGCTGCTCGTCACCGGCGAGGCGGCGGGCAGCACCTACGCGTTCACCGGCGAAGGCATCGGCAAGGCGATGGAGACCGGCATCCACGCGGCCGAGGCGATCCTCGCCAGCGGCGACGATGGGGCGGTGCGCGCCGACTACGTCGCGCGCGTCATGGCGCTGAAGCCTCGCTTCGCCCTCTACGAGGAGGCCAATCGCGCCAACGCCCACCCTTGGCTGATCGACCTGCTCGTCTGGAGCGCCAAGCGCAGCCCGCGGCGTGTCCAGCGGATGGCCGGCGTGCTCGAGGAAACGCACATCCCCACCGACGCCGTGACCGTGCGTGGTGTCCTGCGACGCATCTTCGACCGGCGCTGATCGTATGTGCCAGCTGCTCGGCATGAACGCGAACACGCCGACCGACGTGATGTTCAGCTTCACGGGCTTCGCGACGCGTGCCGAGGAGCACAAGGACGGCTTCGGCATCGCCTTCTTCGAGGGCGCCGGCGTGCGCCTGCTGGTCGACGCGCAGAGTGCGCGCTCCTCGCCGATCGCCGAGATGGTCCGGCACTATCCGATCAAGAGCGAGAACATCGTCGCCCACATCCGCAAGGCGACGCAGGGCCGGGTCGCGCTGGAGAACACGCACCCGTTCGTGCGCGAGCTCTGGGGCCGCTACTGGGTCTTCGCGCACAACGGCGACCTGAAGGACTTCGAACCGAGACTGCACGGCGCCTTCCATCCGGTGGGCGCCACCGACAGCGAGCGCGCCTTCTGCTGGCTGATGCAGGAGCTCGCGAAGGCGCACGCCAGCGTGCCGTCGATCGCGGAGCTCACCCACACGCTCGCCGAGCTGATGCCGCAGGTCGCATCGCACGGGGTCTTCAACGCCATGCTGAGCAACGGCCAGGCGCTCTGGGCGCACTGCTCCACCCACCTGCATCACATCGTCCGCCAGCATCCGTTCAGCCGCGCCTCGCTGCAGGACGACGACCTCGCCGTCGATTTCGCGGCCGAGACGTCGCCGAGCGACCGGGTCGCCGTGGTCGTCACCGAGCCGTTGACGCGCGACGAGGCCTGGATCGCGTTCGCGCCCGGCGAGCTGCGGGTGTTCGTCGACGGCGCTCCCGCCGCCGTCTGATCGGGTCGGTCAGGGCGGGCGCCGGGGCGCAATGGATGCGCTACGCTCCCTGCCTTCGCGCCCTGCGGTCTCCTCAGCCCCATCCATGACGACTCCCGCCACGCCACTGCCCCGCTTCGACACCTTCTACAAGTACGACGAGCTCACCAGGCTGCTGTTCGCCTACGCCGAAGCGCATCCGACGCTGGTCGCGGTGCATTCGATCGGCAAGAGCTACGAGGGCCGTGACATCTGGGTCGCGACGGTGACCAACATCGCCACCGGCGCCGCCGACGACAAGCCCGCCTTCTGGGCCGACGGCAACATCCACGCGGCCGAGCTGCTGGCGTCGACGGCGGTGCTCTATTTCCTCCACGAGCTGGTCAGGAAGTACGGCAGCGACGCCGACATCACGCGTCTCCTCGACAGCCGCGTCGTCTATCTCTGCCCGCGCCTGAATCCCGACGGCGCCGAGCTGGCGCTGGCCGACCGGCCGCGCCACATCCGCTCCTCGACCCGGCGCTATCCGTTCGAGGAAGAGCCGGTCGACGGCCTGACGCCGGAAGACATCGACGGCGACGGCCGCATCCTCTTCATGCGCGTGCCCGACCCGCACGG
>CAZZVH010000385.1:2197-3832 GCA_964657365.1 uncultured Burkholderiaceae bacterium | reverse complement strand
CTCATATCCAGCCAGTTCCAGATGGATCATCAACGAGCCGCGGCGGCGCCATTCGGCGGCCAGGCCGCGCGACCGCGCCAGCGCACCCTGAAGGTCGCCGCGCCCTACCCCGTTATAGCCGGACAGCACGCCGGCGCCCGACAGTGCGCCGAACATCACCGCGGAGACCACCGTGCCTGCTTCATCGGCGATGCGCTCCATGTCGATCAGCGCGGTGCGCCGTGCGCGCATCTGCGCGGCGCGGACGATCCGCTGCGAATCGTGGCGGCCGTCGGCCATGTGCATCTTCTCGATCGTCGTATAGACGCGATGCGTCGAGGCGATCAGCGTCGTGCGCTCCGGCGACACGAAGCCACGCTCGACGGTGCGCGCCGCCTCGAGCAGCTCGCTGGCGACGACCACGTCGACTCGCCCCGGCACCGGGCTCAGCGCGAACACCGGAGCCGCCGCGCCGGCCGCGAGCGGCGCGTGCAGCATCTCGATGTAGTAGCTGGTGGCGCCGGTGCGCTGCGCGACGCCGGGCACCGACGTCGCCTGGACCGGCAGGCCGCTCTGCAGCGCGCACTGCACCAGCCAGTCGGCCAGCACGCCGCCGCCTTCGCCGCCGAGCGCCGCGATCAGGATGCAGTGGATCCGGCCCTGCGCGACGGAGGTGTCGCCGTTGACGCCGCCGGTCATGCGGGCTGCAGCAAGCCGATGAAGAAACGGTTCAGGCGATCGCCGAGGCGATCCCACAGGCCCGGATGGGTGACGATCTCGACCCGGTAGAACGACGGACACAGCACCGCCGCATCGGCCACCTCGCCGCACAGCCCGCAGCCGACGCAGCCGTTGGTCACGTGCGCCACCGGCTCGCGCTTGAGCGGGTCGTCGGGCGTCTTCACCGTCAGCGTCGGGCAGCCGGACAGCCGGATGCAGGAGTGGTCGCCGGTGCAGGTGTCCTCGTCGACGCCGAAGCGCACCCGCGCCGTGCGCAGCTTCCGCTCCAGGCGGCGCGCGCGGATCGGCTTCATGCGGCGCTGGCGCTCGAGCTGGCACTCGCCTTCCGCGATGATGACCTTGAGGCCTGCGTACGGCGAGGCGATCGCTTCCTTCAGCAGATCACGCACCTTGGCGACGCGGTAGTTGTGGACGGTCCTGAGCCACTTCACGCCCATGCCTTGCAGCGTGTGCTCGATCGTCAGCTCGGTCTGCGTCGCGCTCGCGCCCTCGGCCCGATGGCGCGATTCAGGATCCGGCGTGGAGATCGTCTCCTGCGTGCCGGTGGCCGAGGTGTAGCCGTTCTTCATGATCACCAGGATGCCGTCGCCCCGGTTCAGCAGCGTCGACGACACACCCGAGAGCAGCCCGTTGTGCCAGAAGCCGCCGTCGCCCATGATGGCGATCGGGCGCTGCGCTGAGAAGTTCTTCACCGCCGCGCTGGAGGCCATGCTCATGCCGTAGCCGAGGATCGAATCGCCCATCGAGAACGGCTCGAAGGTGGCGAACGAATGGCAGCCGATGTCGGCCGAGATGTGCAGCTTGCCGACGTCGCGCTGCACCAGCTTCAGGGCAGCGAACACCGGCCGTTCCGGGCAGCCGGTGCAGAAGTTCGGCGGCCGCGCCGGCACGGTGCCGCCTGCCGCCTCGACGGCC
>CAZZVH010000385.1:0-2187 GCA_964657365.1 uncultured Burkholderiaceae bacterium | reverse complement strand
ACGCCAGCTCGCCGATGAAGCGCTCGCCGGCCGACACGTCGAGCGACGTCAGGTGCCGGCCGAGGAAGGCCAGCAACCCGCGCACGAGCAGTTCGGCCGTGTATTCGCCGCCCATCTGCAGCAGGTCCTTGCCGTGCAGCCGGGTCTGGATGTCGGCACGGCGCAACAGCGTGGCGACGTCCTGCTCGATGAACTCGGGCTGTCCTTCCTCGACCATCAGCACGGCCGTCTTGCCGAGGCAGAAACGCTCGATCTGCGAGGGCACGAGCGGATAGACGACATTGAGCACCAGCAGCGGAATCGTGGATCGGCCGGCGGCGTCTGTGAGGCCGGCCTGCTCCAGCGCGCGCATCGTCGTGTTGTAGAGCCCGCCCTGCACCACCAGGCCGACGCTCGCGTGCGCGCCGTCGAACCATTCGTTGAGCCCGGCCTCCTCGATGAAGCGGCGCGCCGCCGGCATCCGGACCTCGTACTTCAGCTTCTCGTGCCGGAACGTCGCAGGCGGATGCGCCAGCCGCTCGTAGCTGAAGGGCGCGGCCTCGCGCAGGTGCAGCCTCGAGATCGCCGGCGCGACGTTGTCGCGCGTCTGGAAGCTACCTTGGAGGTGGCAAGCGCGGATGCGCAGCTCCATCATCACCGGCGTGCTGGAGGCCTCCGACAACGCGAATGCCTGCTCCACCAGCCGCACGATGTTCGGCAGGTCGGGCCGCGGGTCGAGCAGCCACAGTGCCGATTTCAGGGCGAACGCGTGGGTGCGCTCCTGGATGACGCTCGCGCCTTCGCCGTAGTCCTCGCCGACGACGATCAGGGCGCCGCCGAGCACGCCCGGCGACGCGAGGTTGGAGAGCGCGTCGGAAGCGACATTGGTGCCGACCACCGACTTCCAGGTGACGGCACCGCGCACCGGGTACATCACCGACGCGGCCAGCATCGCCGCCGCCGAGCTTTCGTTCGTGCAGGCCTCGACGTGCACGCCGAGCTCGTCCATGTAGTCCCTGGCCTGGACCATCACGTCGAGAAGATGCGTGATCGGCGAGCCCTGATAGCCGCCGACGTAGGTCACGCCGGATTGCAGCAGCGCCTTCGTCACGGCCAGGATGCCTTCGCCGTGGAAGGTGTCTCCGGCGCCGAGCTTGAGGCTCTCGATCTCGGTGCGAAACGAACGTTCCAACGTGTCTCCGGGCCGGTGGCGGTGGCGGAATCTACCGGCGTCGGTGCGGGTTGACCAATGGACAGATCGGATTCGGTACATTCATCGCATCAATAATCAGTAGCAACCCTGATACGGAATGCAGCCATGAACTTCCGGCAGCTCGACCTCAACCTGCTGCGCGTGCTGGCAGCGATCCACCGCACGCGTTCGGTGACGGCGGCGTCGAAGGTCCTGGCCCTGTCCCAGCCCGCCACCAGCAATGCGCTGGCACGGCTGCGCGCCTTCTTCATGGACGACCTGTTCGTGCGCACGCCGGGCGGCCTCAAGGGAACGCGCCTCTGCGAGCAACTCGCTCCCGCGGTCATCGCCCAGCTTCAGTCCATGGAACTCGCGGTCGCGGGACTGGTCGAGTTCGACCCCTTGACCAGCGACATGCGCTGGCGCCTCTCGCTCTCGGACCTCGGCGAGATGCTGTTCCTGCCGCCGCTCGCCATGGCGCTGCGCGAGCGGCTGCCGAACGCGCGACTGGCGAACATCTCGGTGCCGGCGGAGAACGTGCCGAAGGCGCTCGAGGCCCGCGAACTGGATTTCGCGATCGGCATCCTGCAGCCGCGCCAGCGCGGCATCCGCACCGAGCTGCTGTTCCAGGAGCACTACGTCGCGATCACCTCGACGCATTGGCGACCGGCATCGGGGCGAGCCGGCAAGATGCTGACGATGGCGCAACTGGCCCAGGCCTCGCTGGTCGTCGCCGCGCCGACCGCGACCTTCCACGGAACGGTGGAGCGGGTGCTGCGCCGCATGCGGCTGGCCGACCGCATCGTCGTGCGGGCTCGCCACTTCGGCGCCCTGCCCGACCTCGCGGTCAACACCGACCTGCTGGCCATCGTGCCCGAGATGTACGCGAACAACCTGACCGCCCGACACGACATCCGGAGCTGGCAACTGCCGCGCGCCGCCGCGCCGATGTACGACGTGCGCCTGGTCTGGCATGTGAGCACGGAGAACGATCCGGCCCATCAATGGATGCGCGC
>CAZZVH010000384.1:0-3847 GCA_964657365.1 uncultured Burkholderiaceae bacterium | reverse complement strand
TCTTCGCCTCCTCGCCGGTCGGGCGTGCCCGCTTGAGAACGACGAAGGCGCAGATCGCCTCGCCGGTCGTGTCGTCCGGCCGGCCGACGACCGCGGCCTCGGCCACCAGCGCCGTGTGCGAGACCAGCGCCGATTCGATCTCCATCGTGCCCATCCGGTGCCCGCTGACGTTGAGCACGTCGTCGATGCGGCCGGTGATGGTGAAGTAGCCGGTCTTCTCGTCGCGGATCGCGCCGTCGCCGGCGAGGTAGTACTTGCCGTGGAAATCGTCCGGGTAGTAGCTCTTCCTGAACCGCTCCGGATCGCCGTAGATGGTGCGGATCATGCTCGGCCAGGGCTTGCGGATCACCAGGATGCCGCCCTTCCCGTTCGGCACCTCTTCGCCGTGCTCGTCGACGACCGCCGCGTCGATGCCCGGGAACGGCAGCGTGCAGGAGCCCGGCACCAGGGGCGTCGCCCCGGGCAACGGCGTGATCACGTGGCCGCCGGTCTCCGTCTGCCAGAAGGTGTCGACGATCGGGCAGCGGCCGCCGCCGATGTGCTTGTGGTACCACTCCCAGGCGGCAGGATTGATCGGCTCGCCGACCGAGCCGAGGATGCGCAGGCTGGTCAGGTCGTAGTTGTTCGGGTGCGCCGCGGCGTTGCCTTCGGCCGCCTTGATGAGCGAGCGGATCGCCGTCGGCGCGGTGTAGAAGATCGAGACCTTGTGCTTCTCGATCATCTTCCAGAAGCGCCCGGCGTCGGGGTAGGTCGGGATGCCTTCGAAGACGATTTCGGTGCCGCCCAGCGCCAGCGGGCCGTAGGCGATGTAGGTGTGGCCGGTGACCCAGCCGATGTCGGCGGTGCACCAGAAAACGTCGTCGGGCTTCAGGTCGAAGGTCCACTTGGTGGTCAGCGCCGCGTGCAGCAGGTAGCCGCCGGTCGAATGCTGCACGCCCTTCGGCTTGCCGGTCGAACCCGACGTGTAGAGCAGGAACAGCGGATGCTCGGCGCCGACCCATTCCGGCTCGCAGCTCGACGGCTCCTTCGCCGTCATCTCGTGCATCCACTTGTCGCGCGGCGCCTCGAACACGACCTTGCCACCGGTGCGCCGGTAGACGATCACGTCGCGCACCGCGTGGCCCGGGCCCGACAGCGCTTCGTCGACGATCGCCTTCAGCGGCAAGGCCTTGCCGCCGCGCATCTGCTCGTCGGCGGTGATGACGAGCACCGCGCCGGTGTCGGCGATGCGGTCGCGCAGGCTCTGCGCCGAGAAGCCGCCGAAGACCACCGAATGGGTCGCGCCGATGCGGGCGCAGGCCTGCATCGCGACGACGCCCTCGACCGACATCGGCATGTAGATGACGACGCGGTCGCCCTTGACGAGGCCGCGCGCCTTCATCGCGTTGGCGAGGCGACAGGTGCGCTCGAGCAGATCCTGGTAGGTGACGTTGGCGACGCTGCCGTCGTCGGCCTCGAAGACGATCGCGGTCTTGTCGCCGAGCCCGGCCTCGACATGGCGGTCGAGGCAGTTGTACGAGGCGTTCAGGGTGCCGTCCTCGAACCACTTGAAGAACGGCGCGTTGTCGGCGTCGAGCACCTTCCGGAACGGCACCTTCCAGGTGATCAGCTCGCGCGCCAGTCGTGCCCAGTACGCCTCGTGATCGCGCTCCGCTTCGGCGCAGAGGGCGAGGTAGGCATCCATTCCGGAGACCCACGCGTTCCTGACGGCGCTCTCCGGCGGCTGGTAGACGTGGGCTTCTGCGCTCATGGCTGGGTCTCCTCGGTCGTGACCGCACCCTTTTTACCTCATGTGCCGCCACTACACTTTGCTCGCCCACCATGGAAGGTCTCGATGGACATGCCGCCCGTTCCAGCACCCGCCCGCACGCCGCGCCCCTTGCGCCCGCTGCCGAACTTCATCTTCATGAGCCGCTGGCTGCAGCTGCCGCTCTATCTCGGGCTGATCGTCGCGCAGTGCGTCTACGTCTATCACTTCTGGGTCGAGCTGCTGCATCTGGTCCAGGCGGCGATGGGCAGCAACGCCGCGCTGGTGTCGCTGATCGCCGGCATCGGCTACGAGCTGCCGCCCATGCCGGACGGCACGGCAGCCGTGCCGCAGCTCACGGAGACCGTGATCATGCTGGCCGTGCTCGGCCTGATCGACGTCGTGATGATCTCCAACCTGCTGATCATGGTCATCGTCGGCGGCTACGAGACGTTCGTCAGCCGGATGGGGCTCGAGGGACATCGCGACGAACCGGAGTGGCTCTCGCACGTCAATGCATCCGTGCTGAAGGTCAAGCTCGGCACCGCCATCATCGGCATCAGCTCGATCCACCTGCTGAAGACCTTCATCAACGCCGAGCACACGGAGGTCAAGGCGATGATGTGGCAGACCATCATCCACGTCGCTTTCCTGTTGTCGGCCATCGCCATCGCCTACACCGACAAGCTGCTCAATTCGAGCCAGTCGGACGCCCGGCACCACCAGTCGGCCTGAGCACCCCCCGAGCACGAAACGGGGCGCGTGAAAAGCGCCCGGAAGCGGTCGCTTTCGATCGCGCCGGCGCGGCACCGCGGCATCACACTGGCGGTCGCCGGATTCGCGGCTGTGCCACCTCGCCCGAAGATGTCGTCGCCCCGCCCCATCGCCGTGCCGGCCGAACCGGCATCCTTGCCGGAAGGCGGCAACGGACAGACCGCCGGCGACCGTGATCTGCATCTGCTGCGCGCCGGCTTCGGCCGGCTCAACGAGGGCGTCATCGTCTTCGACCAGCGCGGCCGCGTGGCGTTCGCCAACGATGCCGCCGGCCGCCTGTTCCGGCGCCGTCCGGAAGAGATGCATGCCGACGCACTGTCGTCCTGGCGGCCGCACGATCTCTCCGGGCACCCGATCCCGCGCAGCGACTGGCCGGTCCGGCGCGTGCTGCAGACGGGGCTGTCGGTCCGCAACCTGATCGTCGGCGACGCGGAGCGTGGCGACGAGATCCAGTGGCTTCGGCTCAACGGCGAGCCCATCGTCGAGGACGGCCAGGTGGTGGGCGCCGTGATGTCGTTCGCCGACGAGACCGAGTCGCGGCGCGTCAGCGACGCCCTGCGCAGCAGCGAGACGATCACGCAGCAGCTGATGGAGGCGCTGGCCGACGGCGTGTTCGTGGCGCAGGACTTCCGGTTCGTGTTCGCCAACCAGGCCCTGGACGCGATGCTCGGCCATCCGCGCGGAGGCTTCGTCGGCTCGACCTTCGATCGGGTGATCCCGGCGCAGAGCTACCCGGTCTGGATCGAGCGTTATGTGCGCCGCATCGGCGCCGGTCCGGAGCCGACCCGCAGCTACGAGACCAGTTTTCGCCATGCCGACGGAGAAACGCTGATCGCGCTCGATCTGGTCGCCACGCGTGCCACCTACGGCGGACGACCTGCCGTGCTGGGCGTCGTGCGCGACATCACCGAGCGCAAGCGCATCGATGCCGAGCTCGCGCGCCATCGCCACGGCCTCGAGGAACTCGTCCACGAGCGGACGGAGGCCGCGCGCCTGGCGCTCGACGCGCAGCGCGAGACGATCCGCTTCGCGCAAGGCACCACCGACAGCCTGCCTGCGCAGATCGCCCGCATCAGCACCGACATGCGCCTGCTGTTCGCCAACAAGGCGTGTCTGCGCTGGTGGGGAAAGACCGCGGACGAGGCGATCGGGCAGTCCGTGGGGATGCTCCTGCCTCCCGCGCACACGGACATGGCGGCGGGCGCCGTGCGCCAGGTGCTGTCGGGTCAACCGACCGAGACCTTCGAGGACATGACCGGCCTCGACGGGGCCATCCGCCATTTCAAGGTGTCCAGGCTGCCCGACATGCACGACGGCGTGGTGCGT
>CAZZVH010000383.1:0-3910 GCA_964657365.1 uncultured Burkholderiaceae bacterium | reverse complement strand
CTCCGGTACATGCACTACAGCTTACGGACGGAGGAGGCGTACGTCTACTGGGTCCGGGGCTTCGTGCGCTGGTCGGGGCTGCGCCATCCGAAGGATCTCGGTTCGCCGGAGGTGCAGGCCTATCTGGTGATGCTGGCCAACGAGCGTCGCGTCGCCGCCTCCACGCACCGCCAGGCCCTGAGCGCCTTGCTGTTCCTCTACCGCGAAGTGCTCGGCGTCGACATGCCGTGGCTGCAGGAGCTCGGCCGGCCGATCCCCAAGAAGCGCATTCCCGTCGTGCTCACGCAGATGGAAGTGCAGACGCTGCTGGCGCGCATGGGCGAGAGCGTCACGGGCCTGCTGGCGCGCCTGCTCTACGGCACCGGCATGCGCCTGCTCGAAGGCGTGCGCCTGCGCGTCAAGGACGTCGATTTCGTGCGCCAGGTCATCATCGTGCGCGACGGCAAGGGCGGCAAGGATCGCGTCGTCATGCTGCCGCGTGCGCTCGAAGGGCCGCTGCGCACGCAGCTGCTGCACGCGCGCCGCCTCTGGCGCCTCGATCAGCAGCTGGATCGCGCCGGCGTCTACCTCCCGCATGCCCTGGCGGCCAAGTACAAGCGCGCCGCGGAGAGCTGGGCCTGGTTCTGGGTCTTTCCCGCCGATGCCATCAGCAGCGATCCGCGCAGCGAGGCGCTGCACCGCCACCACATCCACGAGAAGCGCCTGCAGCGCGATCTCAAGGCCGCGGTCGAGGCCGTCGGCATCGCCAGGCCGGCCACCGTGCACACGCTGCGCCATTCGTTCGCCTCCCACCTGCTGCAGGCCGGCACCGACATCCGCACCGTGCAGTCGCTGCTCGGCCACGCCGACGTGAGCACCACCATGATCTACACGCACGTCCTGAAGTCGGGCGCGGCCGGCACGTCGAGCCCGCTCGACGGGCTGATGATGACGATGGACGACCGCCTCCCACCACCCCCGCCACCCCGCGCCCGCGAGCCTTCGCCGTGCTACCGAGTTACGCCGAGCTTCACTGCCGCAGCAATTTCAGCTTCCTGACAGGGGCGTCGCACCCCGAGGAGCTGGTGGAGCGCGCGTCGGCGCTCGGCTACGGCGCGCTCGCCATCACCGACGAGTGCTCGCTCGCCGGCGTGGTGCGCGCGCACGTCGAGGCCAAGGCGCGGCAGCTGCACCTGATCATCGGCGCCGAGATGCGGCTCGTCATGCCGAACAGTGGCGAGCCGCACGCGCGGCTGGTGCTGCTGGCGCAGTCGCGGCGCGGCTACGGCAATCTCTCGCACTGGATCACGGTGGCGCGCCGGCGCGCCGAGAAGGGCAGCTACCTCGCCCACCCGACCGACGTCGAAGGCAAGGTGCCGAACGCGCCCACGCTCACCGGCCTGCCCGAGTGCTTCGCGCTGCTGGTCCCTTCCGCGGCGCAGAGCTTCGAGGAGATCTTCGCCCACGCCATGTGGCTGAAGACCTGGTTCCAGGCCGACCGCGCCGCCATCGCCATCGAGCTGCTGCACCGCGCCGGCGACGACGACCTGCTCGACAGCGTCGCCCGCGTCGCGCATTTCACCGGCCTGCGCATCGTCGCCGCCGGCGACGTGCTGATGCACCTGCGCTCGAGAAAGCCGCTGCAGGACACGCTCGCCGCCACCCGCATCGGCAAGCCGGTGGCCGAGTGCGGCTTCGGGCTCGAACCGAACGCCGAGCAGCACCTGCGCTCGCGGCCGCGCCTGGCCGCGCTCTACGAGACGGCCTGGCTCGAGCACACGATGGCCATCGCCGGCACCTGCCGCTTCTCGCTGCAGGAGCTGCGCTACGAGTACCCGGAAGAGATCGTGCCGCCCGGCGAGACGGCCGCGTCGCAATTGCGGAAGCTCGTCTTCGAAGGCGCGCCGAAGCGCTTTCCGGAAGGCATGAAGCCGGAGTACCTGAAGACCATCGAAGACGAGCTGGCCACCATCGCCCAGCTGCAGTACGAGTCGTACTTCCTCACCGTGGCCGACATCGTCGCCTGGGCGCGCAGCAAGGAGATCCTCTGCCAGGGCCGCGGCAGCGCCGCCAACTCGCTGGTCTGCTATTGCCTGCACGTCACCGAGGTCGATCCGCGCCGCGCCTCGCTGCTGTTCGGCCGCTTCATCAGCGTCGAGCGCAACGAGCCGCCCGACATCGACATCGATTTCGAGCACCAGCGCCGCGAAGAGGTCATCCAGTACATCTACAACAAGTACGGCCGGCACCGCGCCGCGCTCGCCGCCGTCGTCATCAGCTACCGGCCGCGCTCGGCCCTGCGCGATGCCGGCCGCGCGCTCGGCATCGACCTGCAGCGCATCGAGGCCGTCTCGAAGAGCCAGCACTGGTTCGACGGCCGCGGCATCGATCCCGAACGCCTGCGCGAAAACGGCTTCGATGCGGAAGCGCCCGTGGTCAGGTTGTGGATGGAGCTCACGTCGCAGCTGATCGGCTTCCCGCGCCATCTCTCGCAGCACCCCGGCGGCTTCGTCATCGGCAAGGGCCCGATCTCGGAGCTGGTGCCGATCGAGAACGCGACGATGGAGAAGCGCAGCGTCATCCAGTGGGACAAGGACGATCTCGAATCGCTCGGCCTGCTCAAGGTCGACATCCTCGCCATCGGCATGCTCAGCGCGATCCGCCGTTCGCTCGACTATGTGGGCGAGAAGCTCGGCCGCGAGAAGCTCCTCATGCAGGAGATCGGCGAGGGCGACGAGCCCACCTACGACATGATCTGCCGCGCCGACACGGTGGGCGTGTTCCAGATCGAGAGCCGGGCCCAGATGAGCATGCTGCCGCGCCTGAAGCCGCGCTGCTACTACGACCTGGTGGTCGAGGTGGCGATCGTCCGGCCCGGGCCGATCCAGGGCGGCATGGTCCACCCGTACCTGCGCAACCGCACGCTGCCGATGGCGGAGATCGATTGCCCGCCCGAGCTGCTGCCGGCGCTGGCGCGAACCAAGGGCGTGCCGATCTTCCAGGAGCAGGTGATGCAGATCGCCATGCTCGCCGCCGATTTCAGCGCCGGCGAGGCCGATGCGCTGCGCCGCGCCATGGCCGCGTGGAAGCGGCGCGGCGGCCTGTCGCCGTTCCACCAGCGGCTGGTCGGGCGCATGGTCGAGAAGGGCTACCCGCTGGAGTACGCCGAGCGCATCTTCAAGCAGATCCAGGGCTTCGGCGAATACGGCTTCCCCGAGAGCCACGCGGCCGGCTTCGCGCTGCTCGCCTACGTCAGCAGCTGGATCAAGTGCCACCATGCCGACGCCTTCCTCTGCGGCCTGCTCAACGCCTGGCCGATGGGCTTCTACGCGCCGGCGCAGCTGGTGCGCGATGCGCGCGAGCACGATGTCGAGGTACGGCCGGTCGACGTGAACGTCAGCGGCTGGGAGAGCGCGCTCGAAGGCGAAGGCGTGCCGCGTGCCGCTCGTGCTCCGGCGGCCGGGAAGGGCGCTTCGCAGCCCACCGAGCCCGTGGTCGTCGGCCCGCTCGGCCAGGGCGGCCCGCTGCGCGCCGTCCGGCTCGGCCTCAATCTCGTCAAGGGCCTGCCGAAGGAGGTCGCCGAGCGCATCGTCGCGGCGCGCATCGACGCGCCCTTCACCGGCACCGAAGACCTGGCCCGCCGGGCCCGGCTCGACGCCAAGGCCCTGGCCGGCTTGGCCGCCGCCGATGCGTTGCTCGGCATCGAGGGCCACCGCCACCAGGCCGCCTGGGCGGTGGCCGGCATCGATGCGCATCCCACCGAGCTGCTGCGCGCCACGCGCACCGGCGAAGCGCCGATCGCGCTGGCCGCCCCGAGCGAGGCCGAGACCACGCTGGCCGACTACCGCTCGCTCGGTCTCAGCCTGCACGCCCACCCGCTGGCGCTGCTGCGCGCGCAGCTCGCCGAATTCAAGATCGAGCCGGCCGCGAC
>CAZZVH010000382.1:0-3916 GCA_964657365.1 uncultured Burkholderiaceae bacterium | reverse complement strand
GCGAACGCGAAGCTCCATCTCCGACAGTTCGGAATGGTCATGCGAATGGTCGTGCGGGTGCTGATGCGGGTGGTGATGAGATTCGTCTACCTCGAAGCGGCGCCCTTGCAGCACCGCGTCGCGATGCGCGACCGACCGGCACGCGCCGCCACCGGGTGGTCGCACGGCGTCGATCGCGGCGAGCAGGCCGGCCTCGTGATCGGGGAACGCGTCGAGCAGCGCGGCGATGAACATGTCGCCGGCCAGGCCGCCGAGCAGGTCGAGGTGGATGCGCATGCCGTCGGACGGCAAGTGGCGTACCCGCGGTGGGCGCGTCGACAGTCGGAAAAAGCGCGCATTTCAGATGCCGCCCCACGCGTTCACGCTCTTTCCACGGCTCGCGAACGCGGAGACAACGCGAGGCCGCCTAAGGTATGCGATGGACTGGAGTCGCACCGTTCGCCGAGTATCGCGGTGGTGTCGAATCGCCCTGAGCGTGATGGCGGTCGCGGTCGTCCTTCCTGCCGGCAGCGCGATGGCTGCGGGTGGCCCCTTCGGGATCGACGAACGGCTCGGCGGTGATCAGGCCCACGGCATCTGGAGCCGGCGGAATCAGGTCATCCTCCAGGACGTGACTGCCATTGCCGTCGTCGCAGGCGCGCTGTGGGAGGGCGATGATTCACGCATCGGCCATGCCACGTGGCAGTCGCTCGACTCCGTTCTGGCGGGGAGCGTGGCAGCCGCCGGCCTCAAGCTCGCGTTCAGCCGGTCGCGGCCGGACCAGACAGACGATCCGAACCGCTGGTTCGATGGCCGCGGGCACACCAGCTTTCCCAGCGGAGAGGTGATGGAGATCACCACGGCGGTCACGCCGCTGGTGCTCGAATACGGGGCCGATCATCCGGCGATCTGGGCGCTCGAACTGCTGCCCGTCTACGACGCCATCGCTCGCGTGAAATCGAAGGCGCATTGGCAATCGGACGTCTTGGCCAGCTTTGCCATCGGCACGGGCATCGGCCTGTACATGCACTCGCGTCCGACGTCGTTGTCTGTCGGCCTGCTCCCGCGCGGCGTGAGCATCGGCTGGAAACACAATTTTTGAACGGGACGCAGCGACCGCTGGACGACCCGACCGCACGCGGCCTTCGTTAAGGCCACCTTAATTCGGGCCGTCGACACTGTGGCTCGCGTCCGCATTCAGACCACAGAAGAGCCAATTTGACGACACGCTGCGATCTGCATCTCCATTCCTCCGCGTCGCTGACCACCGGTCAGTGGTTTTCCCAGTATTTCCAGGCTCCGGAAAGTTACGCAGATCCGCTGCGGCAGTACCAGCTTTGCAAGGCACGCGGCATGACGCTCGTGACCCTGACCGACCACGACAGCATCGAGGGCGGCCTGCAGCTGATCGGCCATCCCGACTTCTTTCTCTCGGTCGAGGTGTCGACGCGATTCCCCGAGAACGACTGCGCGGTCCACGTCCTCGTCTTCGACCTCACGCCGAAGCAGCACGCGCAGCTCCAGCGCCGGCGGGACAGCGTCTACAAGGTATCGGCCTACCTGCGCAGCGAGGGGCTCGCCCACAGCCTGCCGCATCCGCTGCTCAGTCCGAACTGGAAGCTGGACGCGGCGACCCTCGAGAAATGCCTGGCCCTGTTTCCGACCTTCGAGGTCGGCAACGGGCTGACGGATCGCCGGGCCGATGTCGACATGGCGCACTTCGTCGCATCGATCACGCCCGATGTCCTGGAGTCGCTGTCGCGCAAGCACGGCATCGCCCTGGCGCACGGGACGCCGCCCCGGCTGGCCAGGACTGCCGGCTCCGACGACCACGGCCATCGCCGATGCGGCTCCGTCCACACCGAAGCCGACGGCGTGCTCGATGCCAAGGCCTTTCTCGCCCAGGTCATGGAGGGCCGCGCCAGGGCGATCGGAACCGGCGGCGACCTGAACGCGATGGCCACCTGCATCAAGCAGGCGACCTATGCCCATTTCCAGGAAGGCAACGCCGGGGAGCGGGCCCGGCGCAATCCGTTCGTCGACGCCATGGACGTGATCGCGGGCCGTACGCCCGTCGTCGGCCCCGACAGTCCGCGCGGCGCCTCGGGGGTGCTGGACAGCCTGTGGCGGGCGGCGCGCAAGGCAGGTGTCGTCGCGGGCCCCGAACTCGACATCACGCTGGTGCCCGAATGGCCGAGCGACGCCAGCGACCGCGCCATCGTCGAAGCGGTCGCCCGGACCAGCGACGCGCTCGCGCAGACGGCAGCGCACGAGTTGGGCCATTCGCTCCTGGGCTTCGACATCTACGGCATCCTCGCCTCGCTCACCGACCTGGCGGCGGCGCTCGGCGTCGCCTCACCACTGCTGTTCGCCGCCGACCATTTCGCGCGCCAGGACATCCAGCGCAGGGCTGTCTGGAAGGACTGGAGCGCGACGCCCAGGCCGGACACGGACGAACACCTCGCCGTCTTTTCCGACGCGCTCGGAAACTTCGACGGCGTGTCGACGTGGTGCAAGCAGTTCTCGCAGCGCGCCGCCGCTGCCGGCAAGCGTGTCTGGTTCGCGGCATGCGACGACGTCGGCCACGCGGTCGGCGCCGACGCATTCCCGCGGCCGTTTCCGGCCCTGGCGCGCTTCAAGGTTCCCCTCTACCCCGATCTCGAGATCTGCGTCCCGTCGCTGGCAGCGACGGTCGACCGGCTCTGGCGTGACGGCATCACGCACGTCGAGCTGGCCACGCCCGGCCCGATGGGCCTGGTGGGGCTTGCCGCCGCGCGCATTCTCCGGTTGCCTGTCACGGCCACGTACCACACCGATTTTTCGAGCCTGATCGGCTTGCTGGTCGACGATCCCAAGCTGCTCGACGCGGCTCGCGCCTACCTCGGCTGGTTCTATCGCAGCGTCGACCGCAGCTTCGTCTTCTCGGATGCCGCGCGCGACAAGCTGCTGCAGCTGCGCGTTCCCGCCGACAAGATCGATCCGATCTCGATGGCCGTCGACCCGGACGATTTCTCGCCCGGCCGCACGTCGCGTTCGGTGTTCGCCGAGCTCGGAGTGACGGTGAACGACCGGCCCGTCATCCTCTCGGTCGGCCGCCTGTCGCTGGAGAAGAATGTCGATTCGATCGTCGACGCCGTGCGCGGCCTGCAGGCACGCTGCCCGGCGCCGCTGCTCGTCGTTGTCGGCGACGGGCCGGCGGCGGCGGCACTGAAGCGTCGTTGCCGCGACGACGAGTTCGTCAGCTTCGTCGGCTTCCAGTCGGGACGGGTGCTGCGCGAGTTGTACGCGTCGGCGTCGTCCTTCGTATTCGCCAGCGTCGTCGACAGCCTCGGGCTCGTCAACCTGGAAGCCCTGGCCAGCGGCATTCCCGTGCTCGTGCCGCACGGTTCGGCCATCACCGAATCTCTCTCCGACGGACACGACGCGATCTTCTTCGCCGCTGGGCCGGACGGCCTGAAGACTGCGCTCGGCTGTCTTCTCGACGATCCGAAGCTGGCGGCGGAACTCGCTTTCCACGGCCGTCAGCGCATGCTGTCCAGGTGGGAAGAGGTGCAGTTCGACGCCGTCTGGAAGACGATGGCCGGCACCGCCGACGCAGCGACCTGAGGCCTCGTGCAGCCTGCCCTGCTCGTCTCGATCCACGACGTCTCGCCGTCGACGCTGGAGACCAGCCGCCGCGTCGTGCGCATGGTCGTCGCCCGCGGCGTGCCGCTCGGGGCCCTGACGGTCCTCGTCATCCCGCAGCATGAGGACGGGCCGACGCTCGAGACCGACGCACCCACCTGTCGCTGGCTGCACGATCTCGCGGACGCCGGCGCGTCCCTCTGCCTGCATGGGCTGACGCATCGCATGGCCGGCGTGGCTCGCGGCCCGTGGCAGTGGATGTGGGCGCACGGGTTCGCGCGCGGGCAGGGAGAGCTCTACCTCAGCGATGGCG
>CAZZVH010000381.1:0-3924 GCA_964657365.1 uncultured Burkholderiaceae bacterium | reverse complement strand
CAACGGCTGCGCGAGCTGCCGCCCGGCGATCAACTACTACCTCATCAGCACCTGGCCGCACGAGGCGCTCGACGATCCGCAGTCGCGCTTCATCAACGAGCGCGCCCACGCCAACATCCAGAAGAACGGCACCTTCTCGGTGGTGCCGCGGATGTGGGCCGGCGAGACGAATTCGTCGGAGCTGCGCCGGATCGCCGATGTCGTCGACAAGTACAAGATCCCGACGGTCAAGGTCACCGGCGGCCAGCGCATCGACCTGCTCGGCGTGAAGAAGGAAGACCTGACGGCGGTCTGGCAAGACCTCGGCATGCCCTCGGGCCACGCCTACGGCAAGACGCTGCGCACGGTGAAGACCTGCGTGGGCAGCGAATGGTGCCGCTTCGGCACGCAGGACTCGACGCGCATGGGCAAGGAGCTCGAGAAGGCGCTCTGGCGCATGTACGCGCCGCACAAGGTCAAGCTGGCGGTCAGCGGCTGCCCGCGCAACTGCGCCGAGAGCGGCATCAAGGACGTCGGCGTGATCGGCGTCGATTCCGGCTGGGAGATCTATGTCGCCGGCAACGGCGGCATCAAGACCGACGTCGCCCAGTTCTTCTGCAAGGTCGCCACGCACGAGGAAGTGCTCGAGGTCTCGGCGGCGTTCCTGCAGCTGTACCGCGAAGAGGGCTGGTACCTCGAGCGCACCGTGCACTACGTCGGCCGGGTCGGCCTCGACCATGTCAAGGCGAAGGTACTCGACGACGTCGAGAACAAGAAGCGCCTGGCCGAACGCCTGCGCTTCTCGCTCGACGGCCTGCCCGACCCGTGGTTCGAGCACGACAAGGCCGCGGTCGACGTGCGCCAGTTCGAGCCGATCGCGATCTGAGGACACGCCATGAACGACTGGAAAGTGATCTGCCGCGTCGACGACATCCCGAGGCTCGGCGCCCGCAAGGTGACGCGCCGGACCGGCGGCGACATCGCCGTGTTCCGCGCCGCCGACGACCACGTCTTCGCGCTGCTCGACAAGTGCCCGCACAAGGGCGGCCCGCTGTCGCAGGGCATCGTCTTCGGCCACAGCGTCGCCTGCCCGCTGCACAACTGGACGATCGGCCTCGACGACGGCTGCGCGAAATCGCCCGACGTCGGCTGCGTGCAACGCTTCAGCGTCCGGGTGGAAGACGGCGCGGTCGCGCTCGACCTGATCGAGCTCGCCGGCGCCGACGTCGACGCGCCGTCCAAGGTCGCGGCGTGATTCCGTGACCGACACGCGCTCCACCTGCCCGTATTGCGGGGTGGGCTGCGGCGTCGTCATCGAGACCGAAGGCGGCGCCATCACGGGCGTGCGCGGCGATCCCGACCATCCCGCCAACTTCGGCCGCCTGTGCAGCAAGGGCAGCACGCTGCACCTCACCGCGACGCACGCGGTGACGATGCAGACGCGCCTGCTGCGACCGATGTTGCGCCAGGCGCGTGGCGAGCCGCCGCAGCCGATCGCCTGGGATGCGGCCCTCGATCTCGCCGCCGACCGCTTCGCCGCGACCATCGCGCAGCACGGCCCGGACGCAGTCGGCTTCTACATCTCCGGCCAGCTGCTGACGGAGGACTACTACGTCTTCAACAAGCTGGCCAAGGGCCTGGTCGGCACCAACAACGTCGACACCAACTCGCGCCTCTGCATGAGCAGCGCGGTGGCTGGCTACAAGGCGACGCTCGGCGCCGACGCGCCGCCCTGCTGCTACGACGATCTCGCGCACGCCTCGACGCTCTTCATCGCCGGCTCGAACACCGCCTTCGCGCACCCGATCCTGTTCCGCCGCATCGAGGACGCGCGGCGCGCCAACCCGGCGATGAAGATCGTGGTCGTCGATCCGCGCAAGACCGAGACGGCCGAGGCCGCAGACCTGCACCTGCAGATCCTGCCCGGCACCGACGTCGCGCTCAGCCACGGCCTGCTGCACGTGATGCTGTGGGAAGGCTGGCTCGACCAGGCCTACATCGCCGCGCACACGAGCGGCTTCGACGCACTCAAGAAGCGAGTGCGCGACTTCGCGCCGAAAGACGTGGCCAGGTTGTGCGGCATCGCCGAGGCCGATCTCGTGCAGGCCGCGCGCTGGTTCGCCAACCTGCTCGACGACGGCGCCCGCCTGCCGACGCTCTCGCTGTATTGCCAGGGCCTGAACCAGAGCACCAGCGGCACGACGAAGAACGCCGCGCTCATCAACCTGCACCTGGCGACCGGCCAGATCGGCAAGGCCGGCGCCGGCCCGTTCTCGCTCACCGGCCAGCCCAACGCGATGGGCGGCCGCGAGGTCGGCGGCATGGCGAACCTGCTGTCGGCGCACCGCGATCTCGGCAATGCCGCGCACCGTGCCGAGGTCGCTGCGCTGTGGGGCGTCACCGACGTGCCCGCCAAGCCTGGCAAGACCGCCGTCGAGATGTTCGAGGCCGCGGCCGATGGCGAGATCAAGGCCCTGTGGATCGCCTGCACGAACCCGGCGCAGTCGATGCCCGATCAGGCGATGGTGCGGCGCGCCATGGAGCGCTGCGAGTTCGTCGTCGTGCAGGAGGCGTTCGCCACGACCGCGACGTGCGCCTTCGCCGACCTGCTGCTGCCGGCGACGACCTGGGGCGAGAAGGACGGCACGGTGACGAACAGCGAGCGCCGCATCAGCCGGGTGCGGCCGGCCGTCGCGGCGCCGGGCGAGGCACGCGACGACTGGGCGATCGCCACCGACGTCGCGCGCCGCCTCGAGCAGCGGCTCGGCCGTGGCCGAAGCGTCGACGGGCACAGCCTGTTCGACTACGACGGCCCGCGCGCGGTCTGGAACGAGCACCGCGCGACCACCCGCGGCCGCGACCTCGACATCACCGGCCTCGACTACGCGCAGCTCGAGAAGGCGCCCGCCCTCTGGCCATGGCCCGAAGGCGCGACCGAGGGCCGGCAGCGCCTGTACGAGGACGGCGTCTTCGCCACCGCCGACGGCCGCGCCCGCTTCGTCGACGCGCCTTACGTCAAGCCGGCCGAAGAGCGCGACGCGCGCTTCCCGTTCGCCCTCAACACCGGGCGCTTGCGCGACCAGTGGCACGGCATGAGCCGCACCGGCTCGATCGGTCGCCTGTTCGGCCATGCCCCCGAGCCTGCGCTCGACATGAACGTCGAGGACATGGCCCGGCTCGGTCTCGTCGACGGCGATCTCGTGACCGTCGCCTCGCGGCGCGGCGCGATCACGATCCCGGCGCAGGCGAGCACGGCACAGCGGCCGGCGCAGGTCTTCATGGCGATGCACTGGGGCGAGGAAGTGCTGTCGGGTCGTGCGCCCGACGAGGGTGACGTCGCAGGCCGACGTCTGGCCGGCTTGAACGCGCTGACGCAGCCTGCGTTCTGCCCGCAGTCGAAGCAGCCGGAGCTGAAGCACGCGGCGGTGAAGGTGGCCAAGGCCGTGCTGCCCTGGCGCCTGCTCGCGCTCGCGTGGCTGCCCGACGACCAGGCGCTGGCCGTGCGCGAGGCGCTGCATCCGCACCTGCGCGAGTTCGCCTTCGCGAGCTGCGTGCCCTTCGGCCGCGAGCGCAGCGGCGTGCTGCTCCGCGCCGCTGCGGCCGCGCCGCCACCGCCCTCGGTGCTGGAGACGATCGAGACACTGCTCGGCATGAACGCGTCATCGGGCAAGGGCCCGCGCCTCCACTATGCCGACGCACGGCGCGGCCAGCGCCGCACCATGCGGCTCTCGGGCGAAGGCGAAGCGCTGCGCCTGGAGTGCTTCCTGCTCGCCGGCGACATCGCCGCCGAGGCGTGGATCAAGCCGCTGCTGCAGGAAGAGCGGCCCGCCGCCGCCTACGGCCGTTCGCTGCTGGCCGGCGGCGCGACGGCGCCGGTGCCGTCGGCGCCGCGCGGTCGCCAGGTCTGCAGCTGCTTCGACGTCAGCGAGAACGAGATCGCCGCCT
>CAZZVH010000380.1:0-3939 GCA_964657365.1 uncultured Burkholderiaceae bacterium | reverse complement strand
CGGCATCGACGGCGCAGAGCGCGACCAGCCGTGCGTCGTCGACCCAGCCGTCGGAATAGACGAAGCCTTTCGTGAACTGCGGCTTCAGCGGCCGGCCGGCGGGATGCGCGTGCAGGTCGACCGTGCGCGAGGCGGGCAGGACCTCGCGCCTGGCCAGGTGGTCGTAGAGGAAGAGGCCGAGCCGGATCAGCCAGACCGGCCGCATCGACGGGTCGTGCGGCATCACGAAGCGCAGCGGCCACATGATGTGCGGGGCACCCTTGAGCAGGATCTCGCGTTCGCCGAGCGCTTTCCGGACCAGCGCGAACTCGCGGTATTCCAGGTAGCGCAGGCCGCCGTGGATCAGCTTGGTCGACGACGAGGAGGTGTGCGCGGCGAGATCGTCCTTCTCGCACAGCAGCACTTTGGCGCCGCGGCCGGCGAGATCGCGGGCGATGCCGGCGCCGTTGACGCCACCGCCGACCACGACGGCGTCGACCTCGGGCACAACGTCGTCGGCGGCGGGCATGGGCATCGCGACTATTCTTGCATTCGAGGAGATCCCCCATGACGAACCGACCGACCCATCTGCTCGCGCTCGACCAGGGCACGTCGAGCTCGCGTGCGATCGTCTTCGATGCGGGAGGCGCCATCGTCGCCATGGCGCAGCGCGAGTTCCGGCAGATCTTCCCGCAGCCGGGCTGGGTCGAGCACGATCCGCGCGAGATCTGGAGCTCGCAGCTGGCGACGGCGCGCGAGGCGCTCGCCAAGGCCGGTCTCGAGGCGAGGCAGATCGCCGCCATCGGCATCACCAACCAGCGCGAGACGACGCTCGTCTGGAACCGCGCCACCGGCGAGCCGATCGGCAACGCCATCGTCTGGCAGGACCGCCGCACCGCGCCGGATTGCGCGGCGCTGAAGGAGCGCGGCCTCGAGCCGATGTTTCGCGCCAGGACCGGCCTGCTGCTCGACGCCTACTTCTCGGGCACCAAGCTCGCCTGGCTGCTCGAGCACGTGCCCGGCGCACGCACCGCGGCCGGGCGCGGCGAGCTGGCGTTCGGGACCGTCGACAGCTGGCTGATGTGGATGCTCACCGGCGGCGCCGACGCGGCCACGCGCGCCCAGGCCGTGCACGCCACCGACTTCAGCAACGCCTCGCGCACGCTGCTCTTCGACATCCACGAAGGCGCCTGGAGCGACCCGTTGCTCGACGCGCTGGCGATCCCGCGCTCGATGCTGGCCGACGTCCATCCGTCGAGCCACGTCTACGGCCGGACGCACGCCTCGCTGTTCGGCGCGTCGATCCCGATCGGCGGCGTCGCCGGCGACCAGCAGAGCGCGCTGTTCGGCCAGGCGTGCTTCCGCACCGGCCAGGTGAAGAACACCTACGGCACCGGCTGCTTCATGCTGATGCACACCGGCACCGCGGCGGAGACGTCGGCGAACGGGCTCATCACGACCCGCGTCGCACAGGCCGAGGGGCCGGCGCAGTTCGCGCGGGAAGGCAGCGTCTTCATCGGCGGCGCGGTCGTGCAATGGCTGCGCGACGGCCTGCGTGCCATCGCCAGCAGCGGCGAGGTCCAGCATCTCGCCGAGAGCGTGCCCGACAACGGCGGCGTGATGTTCGTGCCCGCCTTCGCCGGCCTCGGCGCGCCGTACTGGCAGCCCGATGCGCGCGGCGCCATCGTCGGCCTGACGCGCGGCTCGACGATCGCCCACATCGCCCGCGCCGCGCTCGAGTCGATCGCCTTCCAGAGCGCGGCCCTGCTCGATGCGATGCGCAAGGACACGGCGGCATCGGGCGGCGCTGCCGTGACGGAGCTGCGTGTCGACGGCGGCGCCTGCGCCAACGACCTGCTGATGCAGTTCCAGGCCGACTTGCTCGGCATCCCGGTGCTGCGGCCGAAGGTGATCGAGACGACGGCGCTCGGCGCGGCGTACCTGGCCGGGCTGAGCTGCGGCGTCTGGGCGAGCACCGACGAGCTGGCCTCGCACTGGCGGATCGAGCGCACCTTCCACCCGACCATGGCGCGCAGCCGTGCCGCCGCGCTGATGCAGGAGTGGGAGCACGCGGTGGCACAGGCGACGCGGTGATGCCGGTCGCGACCTCTCCGAGCGACTCCTGACAGGACGTTGTCAGGAGCCGCCGCGCAGCATGGGCGCCTCCTCCACTCCACCCGAGCGAACGATCATGACCACCACCCACCACGCCGTCGACTGGTTCGAGATCCCGGTGCAGGACGTCGGCCGCGCCCAGGCGTTCTACGAACGGATCCTCGACAGCGCGATGCGGCGCGAGACCATGGCCGGGCAGACCATGGCGCTGTTCGACCGCGACGCGCTCGGCGTCGGCGGCTGCCTGCTGGCCGGCCCCGACGTGCCCGGGCCCTCCGCCGAAGGCAGCATCGTCTATCTGCATGCGGGCCGAGCGCTCGACCAAGTGCTGGCGCGGGTCGCCGAGGCCGGCGGCCGCGTCGTCGTGGGCAAGGTCCGGCTGCCGGGCGACATGGGTTGCTACGCCCACGTCATCGACAGCGAAGGCAATCGCGTCGGCCTGCACGCCCAGGACTGAGGCGGCGACCGGCATGCGCTTCGCCTACACCATCGTCTACGTCGCCGACGTCGCCGCATCGCTCGATTTCTTCGAGCGGGCGTTCGGCATCGCGCGCCGCTTCCTCCACCCGTCCGGCAGCTATGGCGAGCTCGACACCGGCGCGACCGCGCTGGCCTTCGCCAGCCACGAGGTGGCCCGCGCCAACGTCGGCAGCGACCACGTCGCCGCGGACGCGAGCGCGCTGCCGCTGGGCATCGAGATCGGCTTCGTCACCGACGACGTCGGCGCCGCCTGCGACCGGGCCGTGAGCGCAGGCGCGACGCTGCTGGCGCCGCCGACCACCAAGCCGTGGGGCCAGACCGTCGCCTACGTGCGCTGCCCGGACGGCACGCTGGTGGAACTCTGCACGGCGCTCGGCTGACGGCGCGCCATCGACGATGCGCCGCGCCGATCGCCTGTTTCGCCTGGTCCAGCTGATTCGCGGCCGGCGTCTCAGCACGGCGCGTTTCATCGCCGCACGCCTCGAGGTCTCGGAGCGGACCGTCTATCGGGACGTCGCCGACCTGATGGCGCAAGGCGTCCCGATCGAGGGCGAGGCAGGCGTCGGCTATCGGATGCGCGCCGGGTTCGACCTGCCGCCCCTCATGTTCACGAACGAAGAAGCGCAATCGCTCGTCGCGGCCACGCGCATCGCCATGTCGCGGCTCGACGATGGCCTGGCCGGACCGCTCGAGACGGCCCTGTCGAAGATCCTCGCCGCGCTGCCGGCCGGGCCGAGGGCGGCCGCCGAGAGCGTCACCGTGTTCGCGCCGGCCCAGGCGCTCGACGGCGCGACGCGAACGCGCTTGCGCACGCTGCGCGAGGCGACCGCGTCGCGCGCCAAGGTCCGGCTCCGCTACCTGGATCTGAAGGACGCATCGAGCGAACGCGTCGTCCGCCCGCTCGGCTGCGTCTACTGGGGAGATGTCTGGACGCTGGCGACGTGGTGCGAAGCGCGCCAGGCGTTCCGCAGCTTCCGCATCGACCGGATCGTCGATGCGGAGGTCCTGGAGGAGCGCTATCGCGACGAGCCGGGCAAGACGTTGGCAGACCTGCTGCGCGCCGTCGCCGAGCGCGGCGACAGGTCGGCCTGAGCTGCAGCGTCGCCGCCGAGGCAGGCACGGGCCAGTCGCTGCGTCGTGGCCTTCATGGCAGCTTCGGAAGGATGTCGGCGGCGACCGATCGGGCGATCGATTCCACGGCGGCAGCGTTGCCGCCGCTCCAGACCTGCACCGAAGCGACGGTGCTGCCCTTGAGGATCGTCAAGGTGACGATCGTCGTCCCGGATCCGGGAATCACCGTCGGTTTTTCGTAGGCCGCGTCGCCCAGGCCGGCGATCGCGCGGACGCTGGCCGGGTCCATCTGCT
>CAZZVH010000379.1:0-3940 GCA_964657365.1 uncultured Burkholderiaceae bacterium | reverse complement strand
CGCGGAACGCCGCGCTCTCGGGAATCTCCTGCTGCGCCTGATCCGGGTGCAGGCCGCCCCCGCGGAAGACGCGACGCAGGTTGTGCGTGATGCTGCCGCTGCCGAGCACCAGCACGCCGTCGTCGGCGAGCGCGCCGATCGCGGCGCCGAGCGCGAACTGGTCGGCCGGCGAGGCGGTCGCGACGAACGCCAGCGGCACGACCGGGATGTCGGCATCGGGATAGATGTAGCGCAGGGCCGTCCAGGCGCCGTGGTCGAGGCCGCCCTCGGGCACCGAGCGTGCGTCGATGCCGGCGGCTTGCAGGAGCGCCAGCATGCGGGCGGCGAGGGCCGGATCGCCCGGCGCGTCGTAGCGCATCTGCTGCAGGCGCGAATCGAAGCCGCCGAAGTCGTAGATCGCCTCGTGCCGCGCGCCGGCGAGCACGACCGGCACGCGGGCGGAAGTGTGCGCGGAGACGCTGACGATCGCCCTCGGCCGGCCGAACGCGGCGTCGATCGCCGGCCCGAGCCGCTGCATGAAGGCACCCGCCTCGCCCGGTTCGAGGGCGATCATCGGCGAGCCGTGGGAGACGAAGATCGAGGGAAGGGTCGTGGACATGGATGCATTGGATCACCGCGATCTCGCCGGCGGATTCAGCCGTCCTGCACGCAGCGTTCACGACTCGTGTAAGTTCGGCCGACCATGACCGACCTTTCCGCCGAGGCGGTGCCGCTTCACCCGCCCACCGCCTGGCGCCTCGGCTGGCGCCAGTTGCTGCGCGACTTCCGTGCCGGCGAGTTGCGCCTGCTGGTCGTCGCCGTCACGCTCGCCGTGGCCGCGCTCACGGCCGTCGGCTTCTTCGCCGATCGCATCAACGGCGGCCTGACCCGCGATGCGCGGCAGCTGCTCGGCGGCGACGCGATCGTCGCCAGCGACCAGCCGGTGCCGCCGTCGTTCGAGGCGAAGGCGCGTTCGCTCGGCCTCGTCACGTCGACCACCGCGAACTTCCCCAGCATGGGACGCGCCGCCGACGACAAGGGCGGCGCGACCCGGCTGGTCAGCGTCAAGGCGGTCAGCGACACGTATCCGTTGCGCGGCAAGCTGACGCTGCGCGGCGTCGGCGGCGCGAAGGACGTCGAGGCGGGCAAGGGGCCGGCGAAGGGCACGGCCTGGGTCGACGCCGCGGTCTTGGATGCGCTGCATCTCCAGATCGGCGACGCCTTGCTGCTCGGCGATGCGAGCCTGCGCATCGCCAGCATCATCGCCGTCGAGCCCGACCGCGGCACCGGCTTCGCCAGCTTCGCCCCACGCGTCATGCTCGGCGACGCCGATCTCGCCGCCACCGGCCTGGTGCAACCGACCAGCCGCATCGGCTACCGCTTCGCCGTCGCCAGCAACCGCTCCGGCGACGCCAAGGTCGACGCCTTCGTCGCCTGGGCCGAGGCCGAGGTCAAGGCGCAGAGCATGCGCGGTGTGCGGATCGAATCGCTCGCCACCGGCCGGCCGGAGATGAAGCAGACGCTCGACCGCGCCGGCAAGTTCCTCAACCTCGTCGCCTTGCTGGCGGCGCTGCTCGCGGCCGTGGCCGTCGGCATCGCCTCGCGCGATTTCGCGAGCCGCCATCTCGACGATTGCGCCATGCTGCGCGTGCTGGGCCTGCCGCAGCGGACCATCGCGCTGCAGTACCTCGTGGAATTCGCACTGGTCGGCCTGATCGCCAGCGTCGCCGGCCTGGCGATCGGCTTCGCGGTGCACTACGTGTTCATCTGGTTCCTCTCGGGACTGGTCGAGACGACGCTGCCACCGCCTGGCATCTGGCCGGCGCTGTTCGGCATCGGCGTCGGCTTCACGCTGCTGCTCGGCTTCGGCCTGCCGCCCGTGCTGCAGCTGGCGCAGGTGCCGCCGCTGCGCGTGATCCGGCGCGACGTCGGCTCGCTCAAGCCGGCCTCGATCGCCGTGCTCGGCGCCGGCGTGGTCGGCTTCGCGGCGCTGCTCCTGGCGGTCTCGAGCGACCTGAAGCTCGGCCTCATCGCCGTCGGCGGGTTCGCCGCCGCGGTCTGCATCTTCGCGCTTCTGTCGTGGCTGGCGCTCATGGTGCTGCGCCGCTCCGTGCCCGACACGGGGGCGCCGCGCTGGCTCATCCTCGCCACCCGCCAGATCGCCGCGCGGCCCGCCTTCGCGGTGCTGCAGGTGTCGGCGCTCGCGGTCGGCCTGCTCGCGCTCATCCTGCTGTTCCTGCTGCGCACCGACCTCATCTCGAGCTGGCGCCAGGCCACGCCGAAGGACGCGCCGAACCGTTTCGTCATCAACGTCCAGCCGCCGCAGGCCGATGCGTTCCAGCAGAAGCTGAAGAGCTCGGGCGTGACGCGCTACGACTGGTTCCCGATGATCCGCGGCCGCCTGGTCGACATCGACGGCAAGGCCGTGGTGCCCGACGACATGCCCAGCGAGCAGGCCAAGCGCCTGGTCGATCGCGAATTCAACCTCAGCCAGAGCCCGACGCTGCCCGAGCACAACACGATCGTCGCCGGCCACTGGACCGACAACGAGAAGGGCACGCTCAGCGTCGAGGAAGGGCTGGCCAAGACGCTCGGCCTGAAGCTCGGCGACACGATGCGCTTCGATCTCGGCGGCATCAACGTCGAGGGCAGGATCACCAGCCTGCGCAAGGTCGACTGGTCGTCGATGCGGGTCAACTTCTTCGTCCTGTTCCCGACGTCGACGGTGGCCGATGCGCCCGTCAGCTACATCGCCGCGTTCCGCGCGCCGGCCACCACCGGCTTCGACAACGCGATGAGCCGCGACTTCCCGAACATCACGTCGATCGATGTCTCGGCCTCGATCGCGCAGATCCAGGGCGTGCTCGACCAGGTCGTGCGCGCGGTCGAGTTCCTGTTCGGCTTCACGCTCGCGGCCGGGCTGGTCGTGCTGTTCGCCGCCGTCAGCGCGACGCGCGAATCGCGCGCCCGCGAGTTCGCCGTGATGCGGGCGCTCGGCGCCGGCAGCAAGCTGCTCGCGCAGGTGCAGCGGGCGGAGCTGCTCGGCGTCGGCGCGCTGGCCGGCGTGCTGGCGTCATTCGCGGCGATCGCCGTCAGCTGGGCGCTGGCGCGCTGGGTCTTCGAGTTCGCCTGGAGCCCGTCGCCGTTCGTGCCGCTGGCCGGCGGCGTCGTCGGCGCCTTGCTGGCGCTGGCGGCCGGCTGGTGGGGGCTGCGCGAAGTGCTGACACGTCCGGTCGTGCAGACCCTGCGCCAAGCTGCGGATTTGTAGACGTCCGGCGCGGAAATCGCGCGGCTCGACGTCTCGGAAACACCTCCGGGGGCTGGGTCGGCGTGCAGCGTCGCGGCATACTCGCGCCCATATGTCGGCCTCCGCCCGGGATCGCGTCTACCGCGTGCTCCACCTCGAAGACTCGGAGCTCGATCACGAGCTCATGGTCGCGCACCTGGTTCGCGGCGGCCTGATGGCGCACACCCGCCGGGTCGAGTCCGAAGCCGCCTTTCTCGAAGCGCTCGACGAGCCCTGGGACGTCGTCGTCTCCGACTACAACCTGCCCGGCTTCTCCGGCCTGCTCGCCCTCGAGTTGCTGAAGGCCAACTCGCGCGACGTGCCGTTCGTACTCGTCTCCGGCGAGATCGGCGAAGACACCGCCGTCGAGGCGATGCGCAACGGCGCCAGCGACTATCTGCAGAAAAGCCATCTCGCCCGCCTCGTGCCGGCGCTGATGCACTCGATCGACGCCGCCGAGACGCGGCGTGCCCGCGTCAAGGCCGACCTGGACCTGATCGCCTCCAAGCAGCGCCTGCACGAACTCGCCCAGCACTTGCAGACCAGCGTGGAACAGGAGCGGGCGGCGATCGCGCGCGAGATCCACGACGACGTCGGCGGCTCGCTCACCGCCCTCAAGTTCGACCTCGCCTGGATCGCCCGCCACTCGAGCGCGCCGCAGGTCGTCTCGCGCGT
>CAZZVH010000378.1:0-3945 GCA_964657365.1 uncultured Burkholderiaceae bacterium | reverse complement strand
GAGGGCGGTGCCGAGCACGAGCGCGGTGCCGATGGCGATGTCGCGGATCATCGAAATGTTCATGTCGTGTCCTCCTCCTGTCAGACCGCAATGAGCTTGATCGACTCGATCACGTTGCGCATGTAGCCGGGCGCCTGCCACACCGCCGTGGTCGGCTGGCCGGTGCCGTCCCGCGACCAGGCGCAGGTGCGGATGTCGTGCATGCCGGCGCGCTTCGGCGTGAACGGAAACGAGAACTCGCGGAAGGAATACCGACCGAGGTCCTGCCCCAGCTGCGCGTCGAGCCAGGTCTGGCCACCGTCGACCGAGACGCCCACCTCGCGGATGCCCTGGCCGCCGTCGAAGGCGATGCCGCGGATCGTCGTCGTGCCGCCGACAGTGACGCGCTGGCCGTCCTTGACCGAGGTGACGAACGAGCGGACGTTGAAGCGCCCGATCGGACGCGTCGCCGCCGGCTGCGTACCGGGCTCGACGCAGATGCAGGCGTTGTCCGGAACACGGTAGGCGGGCTTCATCCAGAACCCGTCGAACTCCTTGTCGATGATCTGGATGCTCGACAGATGCTTGACCCAGTACGTGCCGTAGTAGCCCGGCACGATGAGCTTCACGGGGAAGCCGTTGAGCAAGGGAATGTCGGCCCCGTTCATCTGGTAGGCGATCATCACGTCGTTGTCCATGGCCTGGTCGACGTTGAGGGCCTTGACGAAATCGCCACCTCCGAAGAGCGCGTTGTCGAGACCGTCGAAGGTCACTTGCCTGGCGGAATTCATCGGCTCGGCGAGGGCCAGGACGTCTTTCAGGCGGACGCCGACCCAGCGTGCGTTGCCCATCGCGCCGTTCCAGAGCTGGCCGCCGGTGACCCGCGGATTGAAGAGGCCGCGGCTGTTGCCGGAACACTGGTTGACGGCGACGAGCTCGACCGGCGTGAACTTCGTCTTCAGGTCGGCCACGCTCAGCTCGAAGGTCTTCGCCGCTGCGTTGCCGCCGACCGTGATCCTGTGCGTGTCGGAGTCGATCGACGTCGGGATGCCGGCGTTGTGATAGCGGACGAAGAACGCATCGTTCGGCGTGATCGGCCCGTCGTTGAAGATCTCGAAGGGCGTCTCGAGCTGGGGCGGACGCGATGTCAGGACGATCATCGGCCGCTTCTCGGGATACGCGACCAGCTTGCGACCGCCGTTCGCGAAGGGCAACTCGACGGTGCCGGCGACCCCGGGATCGGCCTGCGCGAACGCCGATCGGCCGATCGCGCCGAGGCCGGCGGCGGCCGCCGCGCCGACACCTGCGGCGAGAAGACGTCGGCGATTCTTGAATTCCTGATTCGAGGCCATCTTTGCTCCGGGTCGCTGGGAAGAAATGGCCGCCGACCGTGGCGCGGTGGCCATACGCGTGAAGTAATCTTCGATCACGGGGCGCGATTGTGAACGTTCGCGCTGACTGCGGCCGTAAGCTTGCGCGCGTTCTTTCTGGAGACCGAATGATGCTGTCACACAGTTCCATCGCCTCGTCGGGATTCGCCGCCAGATCGGCTGCCGTCGCCCGTGTCGCCATCGCTGCCGCCTTCGTCTCGCTGGCGGCTGGCCACGTGCAGGCGGCCCAGGAAGTGCGCGTGCTGCTGGGCATCGACCCGGCCGACTTGACCGACGACGTCCTCCTGAGCGCGTCGCTCGCGCCGTCGCAGAGCCTGACCCGGGCGACCGGCGCACGGACCACGATCGCCCAGACATCGTCGATGGCCGAGGTGATGCGCGCGAGCCGCACGGTCGAGAACGAAGTCATCATCGCGCCGGCGCACGTCACGGCCTCGGCCATCCTGCATGCGTACCAACTGCTCGCCACCAGCGGCTCCGACAAGGTCTACGCCCTCGTCGTGCGCAACGGCATCGATTCCGTCGACAAGCTTCCGGGCAAGCGTCTCTACCTGCCGCAGCAGGACTCGCTGCGAAGCTATGTCGCGAAGGGCCTGCTCACGGACTCCGGCGTCAAGCTCGCCCAGTTCTCGAAGGTCACCTACGGCAACACCACGGGCGGCGGGCTCGTCGCCCTGTCGTTCGACATGGCCGACGTGACCGTCGCCGACGAGGCGCAGGCGAGCGAGTACATGCGCGCCCATCCGAACGTCGCCCACATCCTCAAGTCGACGCGCCCGGTGCCGGGCGGCATGAGCATGGTCGTGCGCAAGGACTACTGCGCCACCGATTGCGGACGCCTGATCGAGTGGGTCAACTCGTCCGACGGCCAGATCCCCGGCGTCGGTCGCTTCCACGTCGCGAGCAGCGATGCGGCGAAGCAGTTCACGTACGTCGCGTCGCTGGGCATCGCGACGCCGGACGCCGTCAAGGGCGCCATCAGCGTCAACGCCGACCAGGTCGCCGAGCTCGCGAAGCAGGGCGTGGCGATCGTCGACACGCGCAGCCAGAAGGAATACGACAGCGAGCACGTCCATGGCGCGGTCCTCGCGCCGTACCTCGAGAAGAGCCTGAAGGAAATCGACTTCGACGCCTCGAAGGACGACTTCTCGGCCCTCAAGACCGTGGCCAAGGACAAGCCCGTCGTCTTCCTGTGCAACGGGCCGGAATGCTGGAAGTCGTACAAGGCCTCGCGCGAAGCGGTGGCTGCCGGCTACAGCAAGGTCTACTGGTTCCGTGGCGGCATGCCCGAGTGGCGCGAAAAGCACCTGCCGGTCGACGGCAGCTCCGGCGCGGCCATGGCCAGGATCCCGGCGCCGGTGGCCAAGGCCCGCGCGGTGGTCGCCGCCGTCCGCTGACCGACCAGCGCCCCCGGGCCGCGTCGGCGAGGCGCGCCAGCCGGGTCGGCCCCGGCCCCATGCCGGTTTGCCCCGATGACATCGGCCGGCGTTCGTGCACAGTCCGAACGGCGCCGCGGCAGCTTCCGCGGCTTCGTTCCATGACGTCGTGCAGGGAGATGGGCCGTGAAAGACAGGAAAGCGATTCTCGTCATCGGTGCGGGCGATTCCACCGGCGGCGCGATCGCGCGGCGGTTCGCGCGCGAGGGCTATGTCGCCTGCGTCACCCGCCGCACCGCCGACAAGCTGGAGCCGCTCGTGAGCCGGATCCAGGCCGAGGGCGGCGAAGCGCACGGCTTCGCCTCGGACGCGCGCAAGGAGGTCGACGTGGATACGCTGGTCGCCCACATCGAGCGCGAGATCGCGCCGATCGGGGTCGCCGTGTACAACGTCGGCGCCAACGTCCGGTTCGGCATCACCGAGACGACCGAGCGGGTCTATCGCAAGGTCTGGGAGATGGGCGCGCTCGGCGGCTTCCTGATGGGCCGCGAGGTGGCCAAGGCGATGCTGCCGCGCGGCCACGGCAGCATCATCTTCACCGGCGCCACGGCGAGCCTGCGCGGCGGCGTCGGCTTCTCGGCGTTCGCCGGCGCGAAGCATGCCCTGCGCGCGCTCGCCCAGAGCATGGCGCGCGAGCTCGGGCCGCAAGGCATCCACGTCGCGCATGTCGTCATCGACGGCGCGATCGACACGCCCTTCATCGCCGAGAACTTTCCAGAGCGCTACGCGAAGAAGGCCGAGGCCGGCATCCTGGAGCCCGAGGCGATCGCCGAGAACTACTGGAACCTGCACGGCCAGTCGCGCAGCGCCTGGACCCACGAGCTCGACCTGCGGCCATGGCTGGAGACGTGGTGAGCACCACGGCCGACGGGCCGCCGTCCGGCGCCCGGCAGGTCGAATACTTCTTCGACGTCGGCAGCCCGACCTCGTACCTCGCATTCCGCCAGCTGCCGGCGATCGCAGCATCGGCCGGCGCCGCCATCGTCTGGCGCCCGATGCTGCTGGGCGGCGTCTTCAAGGCCACCGGCAACGCCAGCCCGGCGATGATTCCCGCCAAGGCCCGCTACATGAACGACGACCTGGCGCGCTGGGCCGCCCGCTACGGCCTGCCGTTCCGCCAGAACCCGCATTTCCCGATC
>CAZZVH010000377.1:0-3950 GCA_964657365.1 uncultured Burkholderiaceae bacterium | reverse complement strand
CCTTGCAGCTGTTGGCACAATCCGGACACGTCCTGCCCGACCGCGGCACGACCGGCAAGGCCGCCTGGCTGCAGGCCGTGGTCGACGGCCTGTGCGAGCTCTCCAGCCGCGATCCGCTCACCGGCCTGGCCAACCGGCGCCAGTTCGAGCTCACCCTGGCGAGCGAGGTCGACCGGGTCGCCCGCGCCGGCGAGCCGGCGATGGTCCTGATGATCGACATCGACCATTTCAAGAAGGTCAACGACACCCACGGCCATCCCGCGGGCGACGTCGTCCTCCGCGCGGTGGCCCACGCGCTCCACGACTGCATCCGGCCGATGGACACCGTCGCCCGCTTCGGCGGCGAGGAGTTCTCGATGATCCTGCCCAACTGCGCGCCGTCGTTCGCGCAGGCGGTGGCCGAGCGCATCCGGATGCGGGTGCAGGGCACGCGGATTCCGATCGCGCCGGGTGTCGAAGTGAAGGCCACCGTCTCGATCGGCGGTGCGTTCGCGCCGCAGTGGGTCCGGTCGTCGTCGTTGCTGTGGGTGGAGCGCGCCGACCAGCAGCTCTACCGCGCCAAGCAGACCGGCCGCAACCGGGTCTGCCTCGAGCAGCCCGCGGTCTCGATCGTCAGCCCCGAAGAGAAGGGCATGCTCTTCGGCACCTCCCAGTTCTCCGACTTCGCATGACACCTGGACAGATTCTCGCGGTCACGAGCGGCAAGGGCGGCGTCGGCAAGACCTTCCTCGCCGCCAACCTGGCGGCCGCCCTGGCGGCGCGCGGCGAGCGCGTGCTGGTGCTCGACGCGGACCTCGGCCTGGCCAATCTCGACGTCGTGCTGAACCTGCAACCGAAGATCACCCTGCACGATGTCTTCACCGGCAAGGCGACGCTCGAGCAGGCGATCCTGCCGGCGCCGGGCGGCTTCTCGGTGCTGCTCGCCGGCTCCGGCCTGGTCGAGTATTCGCGCCTCACGCCGCAGGTGCGCGAGCAGCTGGTCGATATCATCGAGCAGGTCAAGCCGCGCTTCGACCGGATCCTGCTCGACACCGGCGCAGGCATCTCCGACGTCGTGCTGCACGCCGTCTCGCTCGCCGACGACGTGCTCGTCGTCGTCACGCCCGAGCCGACCTCGATGACCGACGCCTACGCGACGATCAAGGTGCTGGCCACCCTGCAGGGCCGCCGCCACATCCGGCTGGTCGTGAACCAGGTCAGCGCGCAGGGCGAAGGGCGGACCATCCGCAACCAGCTGCAGCTCGTCGTCGATCGCTTCGTGCGGCCGCAGCTGCTCAACAACGGCGTCACCGAAGCGCTGACGCTGGAGCTGCTCGGCGAAGTCCCGACCGACCTCGCGGTGCGCGAGGCGGTGCAGCGCCGCCACCTCCTGCTGGTCCACATGCCGGGCAGCCCGGCGGCCCAGGCCGTCAACGCCGTCGCGACGAAGCTGGCGGGCTGACCGGCTCCGCGCGCAGCAGCACGATGACGGCGCCGTGGCCGCCGTCCGAAGGACGCGCATAGGTGAAGGCCAGCACCGCGCCGTGCTGCACCAGCCAGGCCTTGACCTTGCCCTTCAGCACCGGCTCGCGGCCGGGCGAGCCGAGACCCTTGCCATGGACGATGCGCACGCAGCGCCGGCCGAGCCGGGCCGAGTCGCGCAGGAAGCCGGCAAGCCGCTCGCGTGCCTCGTCGCTGCGCAGGCCGTGCAGGTCGATCTCGCCCTGCAGCGCCCAGACGCCGCGGCGCAGCTTGCGGACCACGTCCATGCCGATGTCGCGGCGGCGGAACGAGAGTGCGTCGTCGGTGTCGAGCAGGGTCTCGACGTCAAACGCGTCAGAGATCGCCTCGACCAGCACGGCCTGGTCGTCGCGCTCGCGCTGGCGCGCGGTCGGCGCGGGGCGCGGACGTGGCGGCGGCGCGTGGGCACGCTTCCTGAGCGGCAGGATGGCGCCGACCTCGGCCACGAAGACCGAGCGCTCGCGCGGCGCAGCGACCGTGACGGCGTCCCGTTCGGCAGCCGCGCGAACGGCTTCGGCCCTGGCGGCTTCCGCCAGCTGCGCGGCATGCCGGGCCGCCGCCATCGCCTCGGCGCGCCGCGCCTGCTCGGCGAGGCCGGCGCCGATCGACGAGAGGTCGCGCAGGGGAGCGACCTTGCGCGTGGATCCCTTCATGCGATGAAGCTTAACGTGCGTGCGTGACCCGGAGGCCGAGGACGCCCGGCCCCGGCCCTCTCACGCTTCTTCCACGCGCCCGGAACGGCGCGACCACGGGGTTGGTCTAAGCTCGCGCCCTGTGCATGTCTTCGCCCATCCGGTCGCCACGCCGGCCGGACCGCCGGTGAACCGGAGCGGCCGGCGCGACCTGCTCCTCCTGCTCGCCGGCTTCATCGCGATCGCCGCCTGGGACGCAGCCGGTCTCGATCTGCCGATCTCGCGCCGGTTCGCCGACAGCACCGGGTTCGCGTGGAAGGAACAGTGGCTGTTCGCCGACGTGCTGCACAACGGCGCCAAATGGTTCGCCTGGGCGCTCGGCGGCGTGCTGTTCGTCAACATCTGGCGGCCGTTGCCGTTCGCGCGCGGCTGCTCGAAGGCGATGCGCGTCTGGTGGCTGGCCACGACGCTCGCCTGCGTCGCCCTGATCCCGCTGTTGAAGCAGGCCAGCCCGACCAGCTGCCCCTGGTCGCTGGCCGAGTTCGGCGGCACCGCGCGCTACGTCTCGCACTGGGCCTTCGAGGCCGACGGCGGGCCCGGGCGCTGCTTTCCGGCCGGCCATGCGACCACCGGGTTCTGCTTCCTGGCCGGCTACTTCGCGCTGCGCGCCAGCGCACCGGTCGCGGCCCGCCGCTGGCTGATCGCGACGATCGCGTTCGGCACGCTCGTCGGCATGGCGCAGGTCGTTCGCGGCGCCCATTTCGTGAGCCACTCGATGTGGACCGGCTGGTGTTGCTGGGCCCTCTCGCTGGTCTCGTTCCATCTCTTCAGCGCGCGCACCGGCCCGGTCCGGCCGGCCACCGTCGACACTTGAACAGGCGAGCCGCATCGGGTCCGCGGGACGTCCTGTATCTTTCGCCGGTGATGCTGGCCGCCAAGACGACTTCAGGGGCACGCGACGACGCTTCGAGCAGCCACGCCGCGGCCTATCGCGTCTCGCCGCTCCTGTGGGCGCTGCTGGCGTGCGTGGTCGGTGCCTGGTTCCTGACGCTCGGCCTGCGCCACCTCCTGCCGACCGACGAAGGGCGCTACGCCGAGATCGCCCGCGAGATGGTCTCGACCGGCGACTGGCTGACGATCCGCTACAACGGCGTCAAGTACTTCGAGAAACCGCCGCTGCAGATGTGGGCCACGGCCATCGCCTTCGAGCTGTTCGGCGTCGGCGAGTGGCAGGCCCGGCTGTGGTCGGCATTGAGCGGCGCCGGCGGCGTGGCGATCGCCGCGTTGGCGGCACGCCGCTGGTACGGCGACCGCGTCGCCGTGCTCACCGCCTGCGTCCTGCTCGCCGCGCCGGCCTGGAACATCGCCGGCCACCTCAACTCCCTCGACATGGGCGTGTCCTTCGCCATGGCCTGCGTGCTCTGCGGCGTCCTGCTGGCCCAGCACCCCGATGCGGCGCCGGGCGAGCGACGCGCCTGGATGTGGTTCGCCTGGGGCGCGATGGGTGCGGCGGTGATGAGCAAGGGCCTCATGGGCATCGTCCTGCCGCTCCTGGCGCTGGGCCTCTATGCGCTGGCCGCCGGAGACCGCGCGATCTGGCGCCGCCTCCACCCCATCGGCGGCGTCGCCATCCTGCTGGCCGTCACGGTGCCCTGGTTCGTGCTCGTGTCGCTGCGCAACCCGGAGTTCGCGCGCTTCTTCTTCATCCACGAACACTGGCAGCGCTTCACGTCGACGGTGCATCACCACGCCGGGCCCTGGTGGTACTTCGGGCCGCAGCTGCTGATGGGATTCCTGCCCTGGCTCGGCCTGCTGCCG
>CAZZVH010000376.1:0-3952 GCA_964657365.1 uncultured Burkholderiaceae bacterium | reverse complement strand
GTCGAGCGACTGGTTGCAGAGCAGCACCATGTCGCAGCCGGCGTCGAGCGCGAGCACCGCGGCGTCGGCGTAGCTGAGCTCGACGCCACCCACGCGTCGGGCGCCGGCCATGCTGAGGTCGTCGCTGAACACGGCGCCGTCGAAGCCGAGCTGCAGGCGCAGGATGTCCTTCAGCCAGCGCTCGGAGAAGCCGGCCGGCTTCGCATCGACCTTCGCGTACACGACGTGCGCCGGCATGACGCTCGAGAGCGAGCCGGCCAGCCACTCGTAGGGCTTCGCATCGTCGCCGAGGATGGCGGTGAGCGAGCGCCGGTCGATCGGCACGTCGGTGTGGCTATCGGCCTTCACGAAGCCGTGACCGGGGAAGTGCTTGCCGCAGTTGCGCATGCCGGTCTCGAGCAGGCCGTGCATCAGGCTCTTCGCGAGCACCGAGACGACACGCGGGTCGCGGTGGAAGGCACGGTCGCCGATCACGCCGCTGGCGCCGTGGTCGAGATCGAGCACCGGCGTGAAGCTGAGGTCGACGCCGCAGGCGCGCAGCTCGCTGCCGAGCACGTGGCCCGCCGCGGTCGCCGCTTCCATCGCCCGCATCGCGCCGCTGCCGGGGCCGGACCCGCCGTCGTGCATCCACATCTCGCCGAGCGCGCGCATCGGCGCGAGCGAGGTGAAGCCGTCGCTGCAGAAGCGCTGGACCCGGCCGCCTTCGTGATCGACGCAGAGCAGCACGTCGGACCGGATCGACTTGATCTCCGCCGCGAGCTCCGTGAGCTGGCGACGATCCTGCCAGTTGCGGGCGAAGAAGATCACGCCGCCGGTGAGCGGATGGGCGATGCGGCGGCGATCGTCGGCGCTCAGCGCGAGGCCCGCGATGTCGAGGACGACCGGTGCGTGGCTCATGCGCTCTCCCCCGTGGCGCGGCGTTCGACGACGACGAAGCTCGCCGCGTAATCGGTTTCGTCGCTGACGCTGACATGGGCGCGCAGGCCACGCGCCTCGAACCATTCCGCGAGCACGCCGTGCAGGACGATCTCGGGCTTGCCGCTCCGCTGCTTGACGATCTCGCAGCCGCGCCACGTCATCGGCATGCGCATGCCGAGGCCGATCGCCTTCGAGAACGCCTCCTTGGCGGAAAACCGCGTCGCGAGATAGCGCACGCCGCGCTCCGCGAACTGGGCCCGGCGGCTGTGGAACACCTCGAGCTCGTGGGTGCCGAGCACGCGCTCGGCGAACCGGTCGCCGCGCCGCTCCAGCACCGCGGCGATGCGACGGACGTCGCAGATGTCGGTGCCGATGCCGAAGATCATCGCGCCGTCGCCGCAGCGCGCTCGATGACGTCGAGATAGGCGCGCACCGTCGCCGCCATGCCGAGCTCGAGCGCGTCGGCGATGAAGGCGTGGCCGATCGACACCTCGAGCACGTCGGGCACCGCGGCGAGGAAGGCGCCTAGGTTGGCGCGGCTCAGGTCGTGGCCGGCGTTGACGCCCAGCCCTTCCGCCTGGGCCGCGCGCGCCGCCGCGGCGAACTGCCGCAGCGACGCGTCGATCGCGGCTGGTTCGTGCGCCGCCGCGTACGGCTCGGTGTAGAGCTCGATGCGATCGGCGCCGAGCGCCCGCACCTGCGCCATCGCACCCGCGTCGGCATCCATGAACAGGCTGATCCTGACACCGAGCGCATGCGCCTCGGCGATCAGCGGCGCCAGCGCGGCGCCGTCGCGGGACAGGTCCCAGCCGTGGTCCGACGTGGCCTGCTCGGCGCTGTCGGGCACGAAGGTGCACTGCTGCGGACGCAGCGCGCGCACGATCGGCATCAGGTTGTGGAACGGGTTGCCCTCGATGTTGAACTCGGCCTCGGGCCGGGCACGCAGCATCGCCGCGAGGGCGACGACGTCGCTGCCGCGCACGTGCCGCTCGTCGGGGCGCGGGTGCACGGTGATGCCGTGCGCGCCGGCGTCGAGGGCGATCGTCGACAGGCGGACGATGTCGGGGATGTCGAGCGGCCGCTGGTTGCGCAGCAGCGCGATCTTGTTGACGTTGACCGAGAGCGCCGTCGTCCGGCGCCGCGCGTCGGTGCCGGTCGTGACCAGGGGATTCATGGGCGGAGTGTCAGCGGTCGAGGGCCTGGGCGTCGAGCATGACCTGGCGCGTGCGCAGGACATCGGTGCCGAGATGATAGTGAAGCTGGCTGCGCAGGAGGGGCCGCAGCTCGGCGAGCGACAGGGCCGCGACGCGCTGCAGGGCGGCGAGGTCGGCGGCATCGAGCGCCTGTTGCAGCGCGATCAGCCGGTCGCCGCCGATCGACGCGTCGACCAGGCCGTTCGCCAGCACGACGCCCGCGTCGGCGACGAGGCGGTAGCGCTCGCCGGAGAGCAGCGGCCGGCCGGTCGCGGTTTCGCTGCCGAGGTCGGGCAGCAGGCCGATCTCCTTGAGCAGCACCAGCTCGAAGGCGCGCAGCGCCGCGGGCGCGCCCGCGTCGTCGTCCCGCCCGGCGACGCCGAGCGAGGCGACGGTGCCTGCGTAGGCGTCGAACAAAGCGGGATGCGCGTCGTGGCGGGCCAGCAGCTTCATCAGCAGCTCGTTGAGATAGAAGCCGTTGAAGAGCGCCGCGCCGGTCAGCATCGACGCGCCGCCGGTCCACTCCGCGCCGCGCAGGTTCTGCACCTCGCGCGCGTCTTCGCCCTGCGCCTGTCGCCCGAGCGACACCTGGATCCGCTGGAACGGCAGCAGGACGCTGCGCAGCTGCGAGAACGGCCGCTTGGCGCCCTTGGCGGCGACCGCGACGCGGCCCTGCTCGCGCGTGAACAGATCGAGGATCAGGCTCGACTCGCTCCAGTCGTAGCGGTGCAGGACGAACGCCGAGAGAGGCGCGCTGCGCGGCGCACGCGTTGCCATCGTCGGCCCCGGTGCCGTGTCAGTCGTAGCCGAAGGAGCGCAGGTGCGCGTCGTCGTCGGCCCAGCCGCTTCTCACCTTGACCCAGAGTTCGAGGAACACCTTGCCGTCGAGCAGGTGCTCGAGCTCGTGCCTGGCCTCGGTGCCGATCCGCTTGAGCCGCTCGCCGCCGGTGCCGATGACCATCGCCTTGTGCGAATCGCGCGCGACGACGATGGTCGCGGCGATCCGGCGCAGGGCGCCGTCTTCCTCGAACTTGTCGATCACCACGGTCGAGGTGTAGGGCAGCTCGTCGCCGGTCAGGCGGAACAGCTTCTCGCGCACGATCTCGGCGGCGAGGAAGCGGTCGCTGCGGTCGGTGAGCGCGTCTTCCTCGTGCAGCCATTCCTGCTCCGGCAGGAACGGGCCGACGATGTTCAGCAGGCGCTCGACGTCCGCCGCGCGCGTCGCCGACATCGGCACGAACTCGGCGAAGGCATGCTTCGCCTGCATGGTCTGCAGCCAGGGCGCGAGGTCGGCGCGGCGCACGATCGTGTCGAGCTTGTTGGCGACCAGCAGCACCGGCTTGCCCGGTGGCAGCAGCGCCAGCACGGACTCGTCGGCCTTGCCGAATCTGCCGGCCTCCACCACGAGCAGAACCACGTCGACGTCCGACAGCGTGCTGGTCACGGCGCGATTCAGCGAGCGGTGCAGCGCGGCGTCGTGCTTGGTCTGGAAGCCCGGCGTGTCGACGAAGACGAACTGCGTCTCGCCGGTCGTGCGGATGCCGGTGATGCGGTGGCGCGTCGTCTGCGCCTTGTTCGAGGTGATGCTGATCTTCTGTCCGACCAGGGCGTTCAGGAGCGTCGACTTGCCGACATTGGGCCGGCCGACGATCGCCACGAGGCCGCAGCGCTTCTTCTCGCCGTGCTCGTCGGTCGCGGCCGACAGCATCGCCGCGATAGCGGCCTCGCTGAGCGGCGTCTCGATGGTGTCGCCGTCGTCGGCGAAGTCGTCGGCGTCGTCTTCACCCTCCGGCAGATCGTCTTCCGGAAGCTCGTCGGACGAGTCGTGGGGAGGTTTGATG
>CAZZVH010000375.1:1317-3953 GCA_964657365.1 uncultured Burkholderiaceae bacterium | reverse complement strand
GTGGCCGTCCTGGCCGAGCTTGGCGATCATCACGCGCGGCCTCCGGCCTTCCTGCTCGGCGAACGCCGCGATCTCGGCCTTCAGCTTGTCCCAGCCTTCGGCGCTGTCGTAGGCCGCGGCGTAGACCCCCGAGACCTTCTGCGTGTCGGCGCGGTGGCGACCCCAGGCGACCTCGAGAGCGTCGCTGATCTCGCCGACCGTCGCCCGCAGGCGCACGGCGCGGATGGAGAGATCGAGCAGGTTGCCCTCGCCACTCGTCGCGGCGGCGGTGAGCGCGACCAGCGCGGCCTCGACCGCGACCGCATCGCGCGCGGCACGCAGTGACTTCAGCCGCTTCACCTGGTTCTCGCGCACCGCATGGTTGTCGATCGCCAGCGTCTCGATCGGATCTTCCTCGGCCAGCTTGTACTTGTTGACGCCGACGATGGTGTCGACGCCGGAATCGATGCGCGCCTGCTTCTCGGCAGCGCTGGCTTCGATCTTCAGCTTGGCCCAGCCGCTCTGCACGGCCCTGGTCATGCCGCCCATCGCCTCGATCTCCTCGATGATCGTCCACGCGGTGTCGGCCATCTGCTGCGTCAGCGACTCCATCGCGTAGCTGCCGGCCCACGGATCGACGATCGACGTGATGTGCGTCTCTTCCTGGATCACGAGCTGCGTGTTGCGGGCGATGCGCGCGCTGAATTCGGTGGGCAGCGCGATCGCTTCGTCGAGCGCGTTGGTGTGCAGGCTCTGCGTGCCGCCGAACACCGCGGCCATCGCCTCGATGGTGGTGCGTACGACGTTGTTGTAGGGGTCCTGCGCGGTCAGCGTCCAGCCCGACGTCTGGCAATGCGTGCGCAGCATCGAGCTCTTGGCCTGCTTCGGCGCGAACTCTTCCATGATGCGGTGCCAGAGGCCGCGGGCCGCCCGCATCTTCGCGATCTCGAGATAGAAGTTCATCCCGATCGCCCAGAAGAAGCTGAGCCGGCCGGCGAAGGCGTCGACGTCGAGGCCCTTGGCGATCGCCGTGCGCACGTATTCGCGGCCGTCGGCCAGCGTCAGCGCGAGCTCGAGCGCCTGGTTCGCGCCGGCCTCCTGGATGTGATAGCCGGAGATCGAGATCGAGTTGAACTTCGGCATGTGCGTGGCCGTGTACTCGATGATGTCGCCCACGATCCGCATGCTCGGCTCCGGCGGATAGATATAGGTGTTGCGCACCATGAACTCTTTCAGGATGTCGTTCTGGATCGTTCCGGACAACTTCTCCTGGGTCACGCCCTGCTCTTCCGCCGCGACGATGTACCCCGCCAGCACCGGCAGCACGGCGCCGTTCATCGTCATCGAGACGCTGACCTTGTCGAGCGGGATGCCGCCGAACAGGATCTTCATGTCCTCGACCGAGTCGATCGCCACCCCCGCCTTGCCGACGTCGCCGGTGACGCGCGGATGGTCGCTGTCGTAGCCGCGGTGCGTCGCCAGGTCGAAGGCGACGCTGACGCCCTGCCCGCCGGCGGCGAGCGCCTTGCGGTAGAAATCGTTGGACGCTTCGGCGGTGGAGAAACCCGCGTACTGGCGGATCGTCCATGGGCGCGCTGCGTACATGGTCGCCTGCGGACCGCGGATGTACGGCGGGAAACCCGGCAAGGTGTCGGTGCTCGGCAGCCCGGCGGTGTCGGCCGCGGTGTAGAGCGGCTTGACGACGATGCCCTCCGGCGTCGTCCAGTCCAGGCCCTCGAGCCGGCCGCCCGGAGCCGACCGCACGGCCGCGTCTCGCCAGGCGCGCAGCGCAGCGGAGTTGTCGTCGGAGTCGTCGGTCATGGGTGGCGCACGAAAACGGGATCGGTGCCGATTATCGCGGCGGCGCGGCGACAATCCTCGGCCATGACCACGCCGGCCGTCACCCTCGTCGCCGCCGTCGCCCGCGATGGCGGCATCGGGCGCGACGGCGCGCTGCTGGCGCGACTGCCCGAGGACATGCGTCGCTTCAAGGCGCTGACGATGGGCGCCCCCGTCGTGATGGGCCGCAAGACCTTCGCATCGATCGGCCGGCCGCTGCCGGGCCGGCACAACATCGTCCTGACGCGCGACGCCGGATGGCGCGCCGATGGCGTGTCGGCAGCGTGGTCGCTGGACGATGCAGTCGCGCTCGCGTCGGGCAGCGAGCGTCTCTCCATCATCGGCGGCGCCGAGATCTATGCGCTCGCCCTGCCGATCGCCGATGCGCTCGAGCTCACCGAGATCGACGCCGAGTTCGCAGCCGATACATTCTTCCCGTCGTGGAATCGCGCCGAATTCAGGCAGACTTCGCGCGAAGCGCACACGACCCCGGAAGGCCTGCGCTACAGCTTCGTCGGCTATCGACGGATCTAGTCTGGAGACTCAAGGATGTCAGGTCACGGTTTTCACGCGCACGGTCCGCACGACCACGAGTTGGAGCACCAGGCGGAAGCGGAGCCGCACGGGATGGCCGGGCATCTCGCCGTCGCCACCGCGATCATCGCGACCGTCGGTGCGATCTTCGCGTACATGGGCGGCCTCGCGCAGCTGAACGCGGGCCTCTACAAGAACGAATCGGCGATCAAGAAGACGGAAGCCGCCAACCAGTGGGCCTTCTACCAGGCCAAGAGCAACCGCCAGAACCTGGCCGAGCTCGC
>CAZZVH010000375.1:0-1217 GCA_964657365.1 uncultured Burkholderiaceae bacterium | reverse complement strand
GATCGGCATCGTCCTCGGTGTCTTCGCCTGGACCCACGCGGTCTGACGCTCGCCTCCTGGATGCACATCACATGACGGCTTCCCGCCTCAGCCTCGACCAGGCCAACCGCATCATCGCCGGAGCCCTGGCGAAGTCGTCCGAGCTCGGTTACCTGCCGATGGCCGTCGTCGTTCTCGACGACTCGGGCCATCTGAAGTCGGTGCAGCGCCAGGACGGCGCGAGCATGTTCCGGGTCGACGTCGCCTCCGGCAAGGCCTGGGCGGCGGTCGGCATGGGCGCCGCCAGCCGTGTCCTCGGCGAACGTGCCAAGGGCAATCCCAACTTCTTCGTCTCGCTCGCGGCGACGGCGCAGGGGAAATTCCTGCCGCAGACCGGCGCCGTGCTGGTGAAGGATGCTGCCGGCGTGGTCATCGGCGCGGTCGGCGCGAGTGGCGGCACCGGGGACGAAGACGAGGCGATCTGCATCGCCGGGATCGCGGCAGCGGGCCTGGTGCACGGCTGATCGGCCAAACGTCTGGCCGAGCCTCAATCGTCGAGGCCGAGCTCCTGGATCTTGCGCGTGATCGTGTTGCGGCCGATGCCGAGCTTCTGTGCCGCCTCGATGCGGCGGCCGCGCGTCAGCTCCAGCGCGGTGTGGATCAGCTGGGCCTCGAAACGGCGCGTCAGCGTTTCCCACACCATCGGCTCGCCGGCACGCAGCAACTCGCGCGCCTCGTGCTCGAGCCCGGTGAGCCAGTTGCCCGTCGCGGGCGACGCATCGGGCACGTGGGGGCTCGGCGCGGCAGGAGCCGCGACACGGCCTGACGGCGGCCCGGCGGGCGCCATTTCTGCCGGGGCGGCCACCACCGCGTCCCTTGCCGTGGCCAGGCCCGGCGACGCCTCCGCGGCTTCGACCGGCGTTGCCGCCGCGGCTCGCGCACCCGTCTTCGGCTGCAACTCCGGGGGCAGGTCCTTCGCGTCGACCAGTTGCGCCGGCGCCATCACCGTCAGCCAATGGCAGATGTTCTCGAGCTGACGCACATTGCCGGGAAAATCGAAGGTCACCAGGCGCGCCAGCGCGGCTTCGGTGATGCGCTTGCCTTCGACGCCGAGCTCGCGTGCGCTCTTCTGCAGGAAGAAACGGGTCAGCGCCGGGATGTCTTCCTGCCGTTCGCGCAGGGCCGGCAGGCGCAGGCGGATGACGTTGAGGCGATGGAACAAGTCTTCCCGGAACGAG
>CAZZVH010000374.1:0-3965 GCA_964657365.1 uncultured Burkholderiaceae bacterium | reverse complement strand
CGGCGCGCAGCGACGACCGCCGCAGTCGGAGCGGAGCACGCCGACCGACCGCTCCCTTGCTCGCTCGGTCAACGCACGGGCGCCGCACGCAACTCAACGATTCTTGAACGCCGGCTTCCGCTTCGCAAGAAACGCGTCCATCCCTTCGTTCTTGTCCTCCGTCCCGAACAGCGAATGGAAGAGCCGACGCTCATAGGCCACCCCGTCCTTGAGCGGCGTCTCGTAGGCACGGTTGACCGCCTCCTTCGCCATCATCACGCTCGGCCCGCTGAAGCCGCAGATGGTCTCCGCGGCGGCGACCGCGGTGTCCATCAGCTCGGCGGCGGGCACCACGCGCGAGACCAGGCCGGCGCGCTCGGCTTCGGTCGCGTCCATCATCCGGGCAGTGAGCACCATGTCCATCGCCTTGGCCTTCGAGACCGCGCGCGGCAGGCGCTGGGTGCCGCCGGCGCCCGGGATGATGCCGAGCTTGATCTCGGGCTGGCCGAACTTCGCCGTGTCGGCGGCGATGACGAAATCGCACATCATGGCCAGCTCGCAGCCGCCGCCGAGCGCGAAGCCGGCGACCGCGCCGATCACCGGCTTCCTGATCTCGAGGATCGTCTCCCAGTTGCGGCTGATGAGGCCCTTCGTGTAGGCGTCGACGAAGCCGTACGGCGCCATCGTCCCGATGTCGGCCCCCGCGGCGAAGGCCTTGTCGCTGCCGGTCAGGACGATGCAGCCGATCGCGTCGTCGGCATCGAAGGCCTTGAGCGCGGCGCCGAGCTCGTCCATCAGCGTGTCGTTGAGCGCGTTGAATTGCTTCGGCCGGTCGAGCATGACGATGCCGACGCGCCGATCGCCGCTGCCGCGCACGTCCGTCTTGATGCAGGTGTAGGTCATGTCGTCTCGCAGGAATGCAGGGCCGCCATGATGCCGCGCCTCAGGAATCGGCGATCTCGGGCTTCTTCGAGATCAGCAGATCGAGATACGTGCCCGGATCCTGCTCGATGCGGATCCGCACCGGCAGGAAGCGCAGCTCGGGCGCGAACCACATCTCGACGGTGATGTCGCCGGGCTTGCGGCCGTCGAGCCGCGGCTTCAGGTGATACGCGGTCAGCGCGCCGAACGGCGTGTAGAGCGTCTCCTGTTCGGTCACGTCGTAGGTCCACCGCTTCATGCTGCGCGGCAGGGCGAGCGGAAACTCGAAGACGTTGCCGACGCGCAGCTCCTCGGGCTGGGCGCCGAACAGCCAGGTGAACTGGATGAACTGGCTCGCCGTGTCCTGCACCCCGGCCATCGGCTCGCGCTTCTGGCCGTTGCCGAGCGTGATCGCGTCGGGCGCGAAGGTCACGGTCATGCGGCGGCGATCGCGGAACAGCACCTGCGTGTCCTCGTCGTAGCGGTCGGGTGCGAGGCCGCTGTCGGTGATGGCGCCCTCGCTCGTCATCTTGCGCGAGAGGATCGGCGCGAAGGTCGGCCCCGCGTAGAGATCGACGTTGACCTGGTAGCGCTGGCCGGTGCGGATCCACTCGACCTCGGCGCGGCCGTTGACGTCGCCGCGGTAGTTGCCGTTGAGGATGTAGCTGACGCGCGTCGCGCGCGGCCAGACGAAGCCGGCGGGGCCGGAAGCGGGTGCGGAGGCCGACGCTGTCGCCGAGGCGGTGGTCGTGGCGTCCGATGCCGCGGTGGCGGTGGCGATGCCCGTCGCGGCGCGACTCGCGGAAGCGGCCTCCGCGACCGCCGATGCTTGCACCGCTGCCGCCTCGGCCGCTGCGGCCGATGCCGAAGCCGCCGCCGCCTCGGCGACGAGACGCTCGGCATCCGACGCCGCCGATGCCGCCGCCACGACCTTGCGCGGAACGTGCGCAGCGCGGGGCGCAGCCGGCGCCTGCGCCAGGGGCGGCGCAACGCCGGTCGCCGCGGGTGCGGGCTCCTCCAGCTCGAGCGTCTTCACGTAGGCGATCTCGATGCGCGCGGGCATCGTCGTGGTGGGGTCGGCGTCGGCCATGCGGCCCGCCACTTCGCTCGTCACGCCCAGGTGCAACAGGACGACGACAGCGACGACCGCAGCGAACGTTCCACGCCGCCAGCCTCCCGGCCAGGGCGCGCGCGACCGGTTCACCCGGCGATCCATGCCTCGCACAGCGCGCGCACCTCGGCCGGTGCGCGCTCGGCGCGACGAAGCTGCACGGCACCGTCGTTCGAGGGCGCCAGCACGCCGGCCTCGAACGGCAGCCGAAGCAGTTTCTGGTCGCGCGAGACGAGCAGCTGCGGTTGCTCGTCGGACGCGGCCGCGCGCAGCACCTCGTCGAGACGGCGCACGCGCCAGTCGCCGGCGCCGATCACCTCGTCGCCCGGCGCGAGACCCATGCGCTCACCGGCGCCGCCGCGCAGCACGTGCGTCACCTTGACCCCGGTCAACGCGCTTTCGCTGACGCGGATGCCGAGACGCTGTGCCAGGGTCGTCGCCTGGCGATCGATGTCGACGCCGAAGCGCGACAGCAACTCGCCGATCGGCAACTCGCTGGTGCCGTGCACCCAGGCCGCGAACTCGGTGGCGTACGAACGGCCGCCCACGGCTTCGAGCGCAGCGGCGATGTCGGCCTCGTCGATCGGGCCGCCCTGGCTGCCGGCCCAGAGCCGTCGCATCACGTCGTCGAGGCTGCCCTGCCCTTCGCTGCGCATGGTCAGGTCGAAGGCGAGCGCGACCAGCGACCCCTTGGCGTAGTAGCTGACGGTCGCGTTCGGCGTGTTCTCGTCGGCGCGGTAGTACTTGACCCACGCGTCGAAGCTCGACTGGGCGACGCTCTGGAGGAGCCGCCCCGGCGTCGCCGCGACCGTGCTGATGGTCTTGCCCAGCAGCTTGAGATAGCGCGGCGTGTCGATCAGGCCGCTGCGCACCACCGTCAGGTCGTCGTAGTAGGACGTGAAGCCCTCGAAGAACCAGAGCAGCTCGGTGTAGTTCTCGCGCGTGTAGTCGAGCTGTGCGAAATCGCGTGGCCGCAAGCGCTTGACGTTCCAGGCGTGGAAGTATTCGTGGGCGATGAGACCGAGCACGTCGCCGTAGCCGTCGCTGGTGTCGGTGGCGCCGCGTGCCGGCAGGTCGCGCCGGGGTGCGACCAGCGCCGTGCTCGCACGGTGCTCGAGGCCGCCGCGGCCGTCGTCGAGCGCATTCAGCAGGAACAGGTAGCGCTCGAATGGCGCCCGGCCCGCTTCGCCGTGCCAGAAGGCGATCTCCTTCTCGCAGATGCGCGTGGTGTCGGCGAGCAGCCGGTCACCGTCGAAGTCGGGCAAGGCGCCCGTGACGACGAACGCGTGGGGCACGCCGGCCGCGACGAAGCTGCCGCGCCAGAATCTGCCGAGCTCGACCGGATGGTCGACCAGCTCGTCGTAGTCGGCAGCGACGTAGCCACGCGTGGACGCACCGGCGTCGGCCGGTGTCAGGCTGGTCGCGACGTCCCAGCCGGCGGGCAGGCCGGCGAGCGTCAACGCATGGGCCTCGCTTTCCCGGCCATGCACGCGCAGGCAGACGCCCGTGCCGTTGAAGAAGCCGCGCGCCGCGTCGAGAAAGGCGGCACGCACCGACAGGTCGAACGCATAGACGCGATAGCGCACGACCAGATCCGCATCGCCGATGCATGCGGCTGCCCAGCTCGCCTTGTCGAGCTGCCGCATCCGCACGGGGCGGCCGCCCTGCTCGGCAGCGACGCCCGACAGGTGGCGCGCGAATTCGCGCACCAGGTAGCTGCCCGGAATCCAGGCCGGCAGGCTCAGCGTCTGGGCGCGTGCCGGCGTCGGCACGGTCAGCTCGACCGAGAAGGTGTGCGCCGCCGTCTCGGTGGCGTCGATGGCATAGCTGATCATCGCCCGATTGTCGCCGCGCTTCGTTCGACGGGCGTGTCCCGGCAACACCGCCGGCGCGCCGCTTGCCGTGGCGGTGCATGTCCGGAACCCTGCGCAACCTGGTGCTGCTGCTCGGCGCC
>CAZZVH010000373.1:0-3985 GCA_964657365.1 uncultured Burkholderiaceae bacterium | reverse complement strand
ATCCGCGCCGACGGCAGCATGATCCACGACATGTACCTGATGCAGGTCAAGACGCCGGAAACGTCGAACACGCCCTGGGACTACTACAACGTCGTCGCCACCACCAAGGGCGAGGACGCGTTCCTGACCAAGGCCGAGTCGAAGTGCCCGCTCTGGAAATAGAACCACTGGCTCGGGGCGAGGGCGCCTGATGGACATCTTCGGGATTCCCATCCAGGCCTTCCTCGGCCAGCTGCTGCTCGGGCTCGTCAACGGCTCGTTCTACGCGATGCTGAGCCTCGGGCTGGCGGTCATCTTCGGCCTGCTCGGCATCGTCAATTTCGCGCACGGCGCGCTCTACATGATCGGCGCCTACGTCGCGTTCGTGGCGCTCGACCGGTTCGGCATCGGCTACTGGTACGCGCTGGTGATCGCGCCGGTCGTCGTCGGCGCGCTCGGCGTCGTCATCGAGCGGACGCTGCTGCGGCGGCTCTACCGCATCGACCCGATCTACGGCCTGCTGCTCACCTTCGGCCTGGCCCTGATCGCCGAGGGCGTGTTCCGCTACTGGTTCGACGTGTCCGGCCAGTCCTATCCGGTGCCCGAGCTGCTGCAGGGCGCCACCAATCTCGGCTTCATGGTGCTGCCGAACTACCGCGCCTTCGTCGTCTTCGCGTCGCTGCTGGTCTGCCTCGGCACCTGGTTCGTGATCGAGCGCACCAGCCTCGGCGCGACCCTTCGTGCCGGCACCGAGAACCCGGCGCTGGTCCAGGCGTTCGGCATCAACGTGCCGATGATGGTCATGTTCACGTACGCCGGCGGCGCGGGTCTCGCCGCGCTCGCGGGCGTGCTTGCCGCGCCGATCATCCAGGTGACGCCGCTGATGGGCTCGAACCTCATCATCGTCGTCTTCGCCGTCGTCGTGATCGGCGGCATGGGCTCGATCCTCGGCTCCATCGTCACCGGGCTCGTGCTCGGCATCGTCGAGGGCCTGACCAAGGTGTTCTATCCGGAGGCGTCGAACATCGTCGTCTTCGTCATCATGGCCATCGTGCTCATGATCCGGCCGGCCGGCCTGTTCGGCAAGGAGAAGTGATGGCCGGCCGCCTCGATCCGGCGCGCCTGTCGCGCATCGGCCTGTTCGTCGGCCTGGCGGTGCTCCTCGCGGCGCCGTTCATCGGCCTGTATCCGGTCTTCATGATGAAGGCGCTGTGCTACGCGATCTTCGCCTGCGCCTTCAACCTGCTGCTGGGCTACACCGGGCTGCTCTCGTTCGGCCACGCGGCGTTTCTCGGTGCGGCCGCCTACGCGACCGGCTGGCTGGTGCGCTCGGCCGGCCTGCCGCCCGAGCTCGGCGTGCTGGCCGGCATGGCCTTCGCCGGCCTGCTCGGCCTCGGCGTCGGGCTGATCGCGATCCGCAGGCAGGGCATCTACTTCGCGATGATCACGCTGGCGATGGCGCAGATGATCTATTTCGTGTGGCTGCAGGTTCCGTTCACCGGCGGCGAAGACGGCCTGCAGGGCGTGCCGCGCGGCAAGCTGTTCGGGCTCGTCTCGCTGCAGAGCGATCTGGTCCTCTACTACGTGGTGGTCGCCGTGTTCGTGGCCGTCTTCCTGTTCATCGTCCGCATCGTCCATTCGCCGTTCGGCCAGGTGCTGAAGGCGATCCGCGAGAACGAGCCGCGCGCCGTCTCGCTCGGCTACGACGTCGACCGCTACAAGCTGCTCGCCTTCGTGCTCTCGGCAACGCTCGCCGGCCTGGGGGGCGCCATGAAGACGCTGGTGCTCGGCTTCGCGACGCTCAACGACGCGCACTGGGCGCTCTCCGGCGAAGTGATCCTGATGACCCTGGTGGGCGGCATGGGCACGTTCGCCGGGCCGGTGATCGGCGCGTTCACCATCATCGGCCTGCAGGATTTCCTGTCCGACAAGGCCGGCTCCTGGGTCACGGTCATCATCGGCTGCATCTTCGTCGTCTGCGTCGTCGCGTTTCGCCGCGGCGTGGTCGGCGAGATCCAGGCATGGCTCCGGCGCAACGCCGCCCGCCGGGCAAATTACACTTCGGCGAATCAGGTTTCGAAGGATCAGTCGCAATGAGCAAGCGCATGACGAAGGGCGAATTCCAGGAATCCCTGGGCGCCCTCAACCCGGTCGGCAACACCATCCTCGCGTTCACGAGCGATGCCGTGGCCGACGACGCGAAGAAGGCGGTCCTGGCGGCCGGCTTCACCGAGGACGACATCCTCCAGTACACGTCCGGAGAGTTGTTCCCGGACCTCGAGAACATGATGCGCAACGCCAGCGGCGCCGCCGGCTTCGGCTACGAGATCACGCTGATGCGCCGCTACATGACGCTGGCCAGCGAAGGCGCCGGCTGGCTCGTCGTCTATGCGCCGGACGACGACCAGACGGCCAGGCTGCAGGCGATCGCCAAGCAGTTCGCGGCGACCTCGGCGGTGCACTACGGGCGGCTGGTGCAGGAAGACCTGATCTGACGTTCCCGGCGCCGCGCGTGCGCCGTCAACTGCGGCCGTGCGCGGTGAAGAAGTCGATCACGGCCTGGCTCGTGTCGAGCTGGCCGCTCATGACGCCGCCTGCGGTGGCCGGTGTCGAGTACGAGTAGCCCTGCGGCCAGAAGTGGCCGTTGCCGACGACTTCGAGATGCTCCAGGTCGCCACCCGTGGCGCAGTCCGGATACGCATGGCGGACGACGCTGGTGCCGTCGTTGACGCCGGGCACCGGCGGCAGCGTCGTCAGCGTGGCGGTCGCGCCGCAGCCGTTGCGGATCGCCCAGCCGGCCAGGGTGTCGGCGACCGACACGTAGAGCCCCGACTCGACGCAGCCGCCGTTGCCGCCGGCGTAGGGCCAGCACGCGTCGGCCGTGCCGTGGATGTCGAGCACGGCGACGTGCTGCGTCGGCGTGCAGCCGGCCAGCGCGAACTGGTTCTCGCCCGAGGCGGAGGCGATCGCCGCGAACACGTCGGCGGCCTGGCAGGCGAGCCGTTGCGTCATCGCCGCGCCGTCCGAGAAACCGGAGACGAAGACGCGCTTCGGATCGACCGCGACATGCGTGCCGACATCGGCGATCAGCGCCCGCATGTAGGCGACGTCGTCGACGTGGTTGCTGCAGGCGTTGCCGCTGACGCAGATGTAGCCGTTCTGGCCGCCGCCGGCGTTCCAGGTGCGCTGCCCGTCGGCGACCTGCGAGGTGCTGCCGGGGATCAGCGTGCCGTTGGGGAACACCACCGCCATCCCCGCGGCGTTGGCGATGCGGTCGATGCAGCCGGCGCTCGCCAGGTTGCCGTTCGGGCAGGCGGTGCGGCGCATGTTCTCCTTGTTGCCGCCGCCGCCATGCAGGACGACCACGACGGCCAGCGCCTGCCCGCACACGTACGACGCCGGCAGCACGAGCGTGTAGTCGCGGTCGGCGTAGGCGGCCATCGAGAGGGTCGTGTCGGCGGCGCCGCTGGGCAGGGCGGTGGCGGGACAGACCGGCACGACGACCGGGGGGACGACAGGCGGCACCACCGGAGGCACGACAGGCGGAACGACGATCGGTGGATCGACCACGACCGGCGCCGGCGTGTCGCCGCCACCGCCGCCGCAAGCGGCCAGCACGGCCGCCGCGAGGGTGGCTGCGAGCCAGGAGAGGGGAGACTTGGACATGGTGTCGACGCTGCGTGAGTGCGGGGTCAGGCACCTTAAGGCGCGCCCTCCGCCGCGGTCGCGAAGCTTCGTGAAGAAGGGCGTCCGATGCGCCCTCTTCGATGTCAAGCCGTGTCGGGCCGGGCCTGGACCGTGACCGATTCAACGCGCCGCCCGGACCGGGCGACGCGCGCTAAGCTTCTTCCGCGAACAGCCCGCCGCTGCTCTTCGGCGGCGCCACGCCGAGATGGCGATAGGCGGCCAACGTGGCGACGCGGCCGCGCGGCGTGCGCTGCAGGAATCCCTGCTGGATCAGGAAGGGCTCGATCACGTCCTCGATCGTGTCGCGCTCCTCGCCGAT
>CAZZVH010000372.1:0-3985 GCA_964657365.1 uncultured Burkholderiaceae bacterium | reverse complement strand
GAGACCGCTGGAGGCGCCCGTGACGAGGGCGACGCGGCCCGAAAGATCGATGGAATAGCTCATGGGTTCGGGAGGGCTTTCGGCGAGTGAAGCTTCAATAGAATCGTCGGTCGAGTGTAGCCAAGAGAACAACGATGAATGCCGCCGAGATCCTCGCCAAGTACGGGCCCCGCGAAGCGATGGAATACGACATCGCGATCGTCGGCGCCGGGCCCGCGGGCCTCGCCGCCGCGATCCGCCTGAAGCAGCTCGCAGCGGAGCAGTCGAAGGAGATCTCGGTCGTCGTGCTCGAGAAGGGCTCGGAGCCGGGAGCCCACATCCTGTCGGGCGCCATCATGGATCCGCGCGCCATCACGGAGCTGCTGCCGAACTGGAAGGCCGACGGCGCGCCGCTGAACCAGCCGGTCACCGGCGACCGCTTCCTGTTCCTGAGCGAGACCGGCGTGCGATCGACGCCGGAGTTCCTGCTGCCCGACTGCTTCAAGAACCACGGCAACTACGTCATCAGCCTCGGCAACGTCGTCAAGTGGATGGCGGCGCAGGCAGAAGCGCTCGGTGTCGAGATCTTCCCCGGCTTCCCTGCGGCCGAAGTGCTTTACAACGAGCAGGGCGCGGTGCGGGGCGTCGCCACGGGCAACCTCGGCATCGGCAAGGACGGCGAGCCGACCGCCGATTTCCAGCTCGGCATGGAGTTGCACGCGAAGTACACCGTCTTCGCCGAAGGCTCGCGCGGCAGCCTCGGCCGCCAGCTGATCGAGCGGTTCAAGCTCGACGCCGGCAAGGATCCGCAGAGCTATGCGCTCGGCGTGAAGGAGCTCTGGGAGGTGACGCCCGAGAAGGCCCGACCGGGCCACGTGCTGCACACCGCCGGCTGGCCGCTCGACAGCGCCACCTACGGAGGCGCCTTCCTCTATCACCTCGACCACAACCTCGTCGAGCTAGGCTTCGTCGTCGGGCTCGACTACGCGAACCCGTATCTCAGCCCGTTCGAGGAGTTCCAGCGCTGGAAGCGGCACCCCGAGATCCGCGGCCTGCTCGAAGGCGGCAAGCGGCTCGGCTACGGCGCCCGCGCGCTCACCGCCGGCGGCATCCTGAGCTTGCCGAAGACCGTGTTTCCCGGTGGCGCGTTCGTCGGCTGCGAAGCGGGCTACCTCAACGCGAGCCGCATCAAGGGCAGCCACGCGGCGATCAAGACCGGCATGCTGGCGGCCGAAGCGGCGTTCGAGGCGTTCGTCGCCGGGCGTAGCCACGACGAGCTGGCGTCGTATCCGGCGGCGTTCGAGAAGAGCTGGCTGAAGGCCGAGCTGGAGCAGTCGCGCAACTTCAAGCAATGGTTCAAGAAGGGCCGCACGGTGGCGACGCTGATGACCGGCGTCGAGCAATGGCTGCTGCCCAAGCTGGGCTTCAAGGCACCGCCGTGGACGCTGCACCGCGCCAAGGCCGATCACCTCTACCTGAAGCCGGCAGCCGAGTGCGCGAAGATCGTCTATCCGAGGCCCGACAACAAGATCACGTTCGACCGACTCTCGAGCGTGTTCATCAGCAACACCAACCACGCCGAGAACCAGCCACCCCACTTGACGCTGAAGGACGACAGCGTGCCGGTGAAGATCAACCTGGCGGTCTATGCCGGTCCGGAAAGCCGCTACTGCCCGGCCGGTGTCTACGAGTACGTGGCCGATGCCGGCACCGAGCGCCTGCAGATCAACGCCCAGAACTGCGTGCACTGCAAGACCTGCGACATCAAGGATCCGACCCAGAACATCGTCTGGGTCACGCCCGAAGGCGGCGGCGGCCCGAACTACGTCGGCATGTGATGGCGCCGATGCTGGTGCGACGGGCGCTCGACGTGCCCACCGCCGCCGGCCTGCTGGAGGCCGTCGATGCGCATCCGGCCTGGTCACGGCGCAGCGGTGACAGCTTCGATCCGTACAGCTCGTCGCTGAAGCTCGCCGCGCTGGCCGGGATCGACGTCGGCGCCCTGGCCTCGCACCTGCTCGAAGGCGCGGCCGGTGAAAGCTGTCGTGCCGGCCTCGGCGACGCGCTCGCCGTCGACATCGACCGCTGCTGGGTCCGCCGCCAGTACGCGCCGGGCAACGCGCCCGATCGTCACGCGCCGCACGCGTGGCATCAGGACGGCGCGCTCGGCTTCGATTTTTCGAGCCGTGCGCCGGGCCATGGCGACGGCACCCTGCTGGCGATGCGCACCTGCTGGATCGCGCTCACCGCGTGCGGCACCGAGGCGCCGGGGCTCGCCCTGTTGAAAAATCCGTTCACCACCCTGCTCGGCCTCGAGCGGCTCGACGACAGCGCCGTTCGCCGGAGCCACGCCGACGGCGCGTTCTGGACCCCGGTGATGGAGCCGGGCGATGCGCTGGTGTTCGACGGCGGCGCCCTGCACCGCACCCATGTCGCGCCGTCGATGCATGCCGACCGGACCAGCGTGGAGCTTCGTTTCTTCGACGCCGCCCGCATTCCTCCGCGCCTGCGCGCCGACACGTTCATCCATGTCCACTGAATTGAAAGAGCAAGCGATGCCTGCTTCGAACGCCACCGCCAGCGACCCGATCGACGTTCTCGTGGTGGCCAAGCTCTGGCCGCCCATGATGGAGGCTCTGCACGGCGCCTTCCGCGTCCACGATCGGCTGCACCAGACCGATCCGGCGGCGCTGGCCGCGGTCGCGCCGCGGATCCGTGCGATCGCCGCCAGCGGCGAGTCCAAGGTGCCGCGCGAGCTGATCGCGCAGCTGCCCGCGCTCGAGATCATCTCGGTGTTCGGCGTCGGCTACGACGGCGTCGACGTCGCGGCGGCGCACGAGCGCGGCATCGCCGTCACCAACACGCCCGACGTGCTCAACGACGAGGTCGCCGACCTGGCGATGGCGCTCGTGCTCTCGATCTCGCGTCGCATCCCGCAGGCGGACCGTTTCGTTCGCGACGGTCGATGGGCGAACGGGCCGATGCCGCTGTCCCGCAAGGTCAGCGGCGCGCGGCTCGGCATCGTCGGGCTCGGCCGTATCGGCAAGGCGATCGCGACGCGCGCCGAGGCATTCGGCATGGAGATCGCCTACACAGCGCGGAGCGAGAAAGCCGACGCGGGCCATGCGTTCCACCCGACCGCGAAGGCGCTGGCGGCCGCCGTCGATTTCCTCGTCGTCATCACACCCGGTGGGGCCGGCACGCGCAAGCTCATCGACGCCGACGTGTTGCGCTCGCTCGGCAAGGACGGCTACCTGATCAACGTCGCGCGCGGTTCGGTCGTCGACGAGGCGGCGCTGGTCGATGCGCTGCTCGACGGCACCATCGCCGGCGCCGCGCTCGACGTGTTCGAGAACGAACCGGCCGTCCCCGCCGCCCTGCTGGGGCTCGACAACGTCGTCCTCACGCCGCACATCGGCAGCGCCACATGGCAGACGCGTCGTGCCATGAAGGACCTCGCGTTCGGCAACCTGCAAGCGCACTTCGGCGGCCGGCCGCTGCTGTCACCGGTGCCCTGACCCGTCAGATCCTCCGTGTCGACCGCGGCCTCAGGGCCGGCATGTCGCCGTCAGTCGTTCTGGCCTTCGGTCAACGCGTCGAGCTGGAAGCGCCCGTCCTTGTTGACGAGCCAGATCTCGGTGAACTTGAAGCCGATGGCGTTGGACGGCGCCGGCAAGGGGCTGGCGCGCCGGATCATCTCGACGACGGCCCGGGTCACGTCGGGTGCATGCGACGGGCCGCGCACGACCTTCACCTCGAGCGCGCGGCCGGCCGCGTCGATCGTCGTCTCGACGACGACGACGCGTGGATCAACGGCGGCAGCCGGCCCTTGAAGATGCGCGACGCGTAGGCTTCGTAGACGTGCCGTGCGGCGTCGAGACGGTAGGCCTTGGCGTCGAGCGCCGCCGAGACCCGCTGCAGCGACGGCATCGTCGGCTCGCTGAAATAGACGGCGTTGACCGCGCCGGCCGTGCCGTGCAGGGCGAGGATCGCCGCGCCGATGGCG
>CAZZVH010000371.1:0-3989 GCA_964657365.1 uncultured Burkholderiaceae bacterium | reverse complement strand
GCACCGCCAGGCCGAGCAGGGCCAGGGAGTTATGGCTGACCTCGAGCAGGCCGTGGCCCACGTCGCGCAGGAACACCGAGCCGGCGCCGAGCACGGTCTTGCGCCATGGCGTCGTCAGCGCGTTGAGTCGATCGAGTCTTGTCATGCAGAGCTCTCCTCGGCGCCAGGGGAAGCCGGATGGACCGGTGGTCTCCCCTGCGCCGCGATAATTTCCGCCAGTGGCGGATACAAGGTGGGTCGGTCCAGAGACCGGAAGAGCCCACCTCTCGCGGGTCGGCACATGGCGGACCCGCGAAACGGCGCGATTCTAGGAAGCCGTTTAATTCCCGGTCAACCCTTGAAACCAGTTTCATTATTACGAACAAATATGAAATATCGGGATTTGCGTGATTTCATGGCGAGTCTCGAGCAAGGCGGCGAGCTGCGACGCATCGCAGAGCCAGTCTCCACGCGGCTCGAGATGACAGCGGTCAGCGACTTCGTGCTGCGCGCCGCTGGTCCGGCCCTTCTGTTCGAACGGCCGGTCGGTTACACAATTCCCGTCCTGACGAACCTGTTCGGAACGCCGGAACGGGTCGCGAAAGCGATGGGCGCCACGAGCGTGATCGAGCTGCGCGACATCGGCGAACTGCTGGCCAATCTCAAGGAGCCGGAGCCGCCGAAGGGAGTGCGCGATGCGGGCCGGCTGTTACAACTCGCCAAGGCGCTCTGGTCGATGCGGCCCGCGGTGGTGGCCCGGGCGCCTTGCCGCGAGGTCGTCGTCGACGGCGATGCGATCGATCTCGCGACCATCCCCGTCCAGACCTGCTGGCCGGACGACGCCGGCCCGTTGATCACCTGGGGCCTCGTGATCACGCGCGGACCGCAAGGCCTGCCTGGCTCGCGCTCGCGCCAGAACCTCGGCATCTACCGGCAGCAGGTCATCGGCAAGCGCCAGGTCGTGATGCGCTGGCTGGCGCACCGGGGCGGCGCGCTCGACTTCCGGGAGTTCGCGCTGCGGCGCCCCGGGCAGCTGTTCCCGATCGCCGTCGCCCTCGGCGCCGACCCGGCCACGATTCTCGGCGCGGTCACTCCCGTGCCCGACAGCCTTTCGGAGTACCAGTTCGCCGGCCTGCTGCGAGGCTCGCGCACGGAGGTGAGCGACTGCAGCGTCGGCGACAACGGCGTGATGCTGCAGGCGCCGGCCTCGGCCGAATTCGTGCTCGAAGGCCACATCCCGGTGGCCGCCGCCGGCTTCACGTCGACCAGCGCGCACGGCGTGCCGGTCAAGGAGATCGGCGGCTACCTGCACGCGCTCGAGGGCCCGTTCGGCGACCACACCGGCTATTACAACGAGCAGGAATGGTTTCCCGTGTTCGAGATCGCCCGGCTGACCCACCGCGACGCACCCATCTATCACTCCACCTACACCGGCAAACCGCCCGACGAGCCGGCGGTGCTAGGCGTCGCCCTCAACGAGGTGTTCGTTCCGATCCTGAGGAAGCAGTTTCCCGAGATCGTCGATTTCTATCTGCCGCCCGAAGGCTGCAGCTACCGGATGGCGATCGTCTCCATCGCCAAGCGCTATCCCGGCCACGCCAAGCGCGTCATGTTCGGCATCTGGAGCTTCCTGCGCCAGTTCATGTACACCAAGTTCATCGTCGTGACCGACGACGACGTCGACATCCGCGACTGGAAGGACGTGGTCTGGGCGATCACGACCCGAATGGATCCGGTGCGCGACACGGTGCTGGTCGACAACACGCCGATCGACTCGCTCGATTTCGCCTCGCCCGCCACCGGCCTCGGCGGCAAGATGGGCCTCGACGCCACCAACAAGTGGCCCGGCGAGACGCAACGGGAGTGGGGCCGGCCGATCCGCAGCGAGGCGATGCGGACGGCGCACGTGGCGGCCATCGTCGCCGGGCTCGGCCTGGCCGCCTGACTGCCGGCCGGCGCCGGGGCGCCTGCCGACCCGGCTACCGATCGGAGCTTCAGCGGCTGGTCTTGGCCCGCTTCCGCGGCGTCTTGCGGGCCGTCTTGGCACTCGGAGCCGACGGCGCCGGTGCAGCCGCGTGGCCGTGCGATGCGGCCTTCGCCGTGCCGCCGCCCGCATGCATGCCTTCCGACATGCCGATCAACACGCCGCTGACCAGCGCCGCGTAGTTGTCGAGCATCGCCTGGGCGGCGCGCATGCCGGTCGCCCGGGTGGTGCGCAGCGTCGTCTGGGCCATCGTCATCAGGCCTTCGACCGTGTGCGTGGCCTGCGAACCGGTGTCGCTGCCCTTCATCTTCATGGCGGCCAGCGCCTGGTCCCACGGCGCCTGCATTGGCCCGGCGCTCTTGCCGGCCTTGGCGATGGCGTCGAAGAAGGTGTCTTCCATCTTCTCGATGTTGGCCAGCGCGTCCTTCATCGGCTTCTCGCCGAGGCTGACGCCCTGGCTCATGAACTGCTCGAGCGCCTTGCGGTTGGCCTCGACGGCCTGCAGCAACGCGGCGTCGATGCCCGAGAGCGCCTTGCCCAGCATCGCCTCGACGTCGACCTCGCTGCCGACGTTCTTGGCCGCGCCCATCGAGGCTGCGCCGGCGACCGTCTTGACGACCTTGCGGATGCCGTCGAGCGTCAGCTCCCGGCCCTGCAGCGCCTTCAGGGTCGCGTCGGCGACGGCCTTGCGCAGCGCCTCGCCCTGCTTGACGCCGGCACCGGCGAACATGGTGATGAGCGCGTCCTGGTCGATTCCCGACTTGATCATGGGTGGTCCTCTGGAAGATGATGGGCGAGGCGAGGGCGCCTCACTGCATGTGCTGGCCGCCGTTGATGGCGATGTTCGCTCCGGTCAGGAACGCCGCTTCGTCGGACGCGAGATAGATGATGAGGCCGGCGACTTCCTCTGGCTTGCCGAGCCGGCCGACCGGGATCTGCGGCAGGATCTTCGTGTTGAGGATCTCCTCCGGGATCGCCGTGACCATCTTCGTGCCGATGTAGCCGGGCGAGATCGTGTTCACCGTCACGCCCTTCTTGGCCACCTCGAGCGCCAGCGCCTTGGTGAAGCCGTGCACGCCGGCCTTGGCCGCCGAGTAGTTGGTCTGCCCGAACGCACCCTTCGAGCCGTTGACCGACGAGACGTTGATGACCCGGCCCCAGCCGCGCTCGACCATGCCGTCGACGACCTGCTTGCTCATGTGGAAGAGGCTGTCGAGGTTGGTCCGCATGACGGCGTCCCAGTTGACCTTGTCCATCTTCTTGAAGGTCATGTCGCGCGTGATGCCGGCGTTGTTGACCAGCACCTCGACGTCGCCCACCTTGGAATGCACCTCGGCGACCGCGTGCGTGCAGGAATCCATGTCGGCGACGTCGCAGGCGACGGCGACGATGTCGTAGCCGTTGGACTTCATGTCGGCGACCCACTGCACGTGCTTGTTGTTGCCCGGCGAATACGTGACGACGACGCGGTAGCCGGCGTCGGCCATCTTGGTGGAGATGGTCTCGCCGAGGCCACCCATGCCGCCCGTGATCAGGGCGACGCGGCCGCGGCCCTGGCCCTTCGCCTGTCCTTTCACATCCGTCATCGTCGTCTCCTGTGGTGTTGGCGGATTCTGTACCGAAGCCCGCGCTTCGACCACCCGGAAACACGAGGAAAGACCCTCGACGGAGACCCCGGGTTCACCCGATCCGTTCGGTCGGCCGGACCGTCAGGAACAGCACCTGCGGCGAGGCGTGGCCGCGCAGGAACTTGAGCGTGCAGTCGCGGTGGATCCGGTCTTCGCCGAGCGACTGGTGCAGGGCATCGACCGAGTCGATCGGCGCACCGTCGAGGCCGATCACGAGATCGCCTTCGAGCAGGCCGGCCCGCGCCGCCGGGCTGCCCGGCTCGACCGACGTGACGCGCACGCCGGCCGCCTGGCCGAGCCCGTGGTGCAGGACGACACGGCGGTCGATCGGCACCGACTGGCCGCCCACGCCCAGGTGGCCTCGGCGCACCCGCCCGTGCCGCAGCAATTGCGGAATG
>CAZZVH010000370.1:0-4005 GCA_964657365.1 uncultured Burkholderiaceae bacterium | reverse complement strand
TTGTCCTTGTCGTTGCCCGAGCCGCCGGCATCGTCGCCCTGCTTCTTCTGCAGCTCCGGCAGCATCACCGCGTTCTCGCGCACCGTGTCGCCGGGATTGAGGACGATCATGTCCTGGCTGCGCAGGCCGCTGGCGATCTCGACATCGGTGCCGTAGTCGCGGCCCACCACCACCGGCTGCAGGTGGATCTTGCGGGCGCAGCGGCGGTCGTCCTGGTCGGCGAGCTTCTGCCTGTCGTCGTCGTTCAGCGGCACCAGCGTGGCCACCGAGGTGCCGCTGGCGCGCGCGATGACGGTCTCGCCCGGCACCAGCAGCGGCGGGTTCGAGCGCTCGCTCGCGAAGCGCACCTGCGCGTACATGCCCGGCATCAGCGTGCGATCGCCGTTCGGGATCTGCACTTCGGTCAGCAGCGTGCGCGACGAGGTGTCGATGGCGTGCGCGGTGCGCGCGACGCGGCCGGCGAAACGCTGCGCGAACTGCTGGATGAAGACGCCTGCATCGGCGCCGATCTGGATCGCGCCGGCGTTCTCCTGGGGCACGTTGACGTAGACCCGGAGGCGATCGACCTGGGCGATCCGGAACAGCTCCGCACCGCTGCCCGACGCGCCGCCGTTGGCGCCGCCGCTGCCCGACGACGATCCGCTGTCGCCACCGGCGGAGCCCGAGGTGCTCGAGCTGCCCGTCGCTCCGGCCGGCGTCGAGGTCGAGCCAGAGCCGCTGCTGCCGATCAGGCTCGAGCCGGAGCTGCTGATGAGCGTGCCCTCGTCGACGTTGCGGGCGGTGACGACGCCGTCGAACGGCGCCCGCAATTTCTCGAAGCGCTGCAGTGCGAGCAGGCGATCCGCGTTGGCCTGGGCCGCGCGCACGTTGTCCTGCGCGGCGCCGACGTTCGCCTTCGCGGAGACGAGCGCGGCGACCGCGCTCTGGTAGGCCTGGCGCTGCACGTCGACGTCCTGGCGCGCGATCGAATCCTGGGCGAGCAGGGTCTCGTAGCGCTGCACGGTAACGCGCGCGAGGTCGAGCCTGGCCTGTGCGTCGCCGACCGATGCGTTCGCCTGGTTCAGCTGCTGCTTCGCTTGCGCCACGGCGGCCAGGCCCTGCGCGTACTGCTGGTCGAGCTCCGGCGAATCGATCTCGGCGAGGATCTGGCCCTTCGTCACGATGTCGCCGATGTCGACGTAGCGGTGCGTGACGTAGCCGGAAGCGCGCGCGTACATCGACGCTTCCGTGAGCGGCGACAGGCTGCCGGGGAGCAACAGCTCGCTGAGGGTCGCCGAACGCTTGACCGGCACGACCGTGATGATCGGGATCGCGTCGCGCGCTTCCTCGTTCGCCCTGTCGGCCACCTCGGCGCGGCGGTGGTGCACGAACCAGCCGATCGCGAAGGCGAGCAGCAGCACGCTCGCCAGGACGATCGCGCTGATCGGCTTGGCGTGCCGCTTCCACGTCGATTCCGGCGCCGCCAGCAGCAACGGCGCCTCGGGCGCGGGCAGCAGGAGCTGCTCGGGCGGCGGCGGCAGGAGGGGTGGATCGGTGGGTGCCATGTCGCTCGTCCTCAGGCGGGTTGCGGCTGGGCGCCGCCGTCGTTCGCGCCCTTCCTGTCGTCCTTGCCCTTGCCCTTGCCCTCGTCGCCGGCGTGGTACTCGTCCTCGATCTCCTTGTCGCGGTCGCGCGGGGCTTCCTTGCTGAACCAGCTGTAGACGATCGGCACGAGGAACAGGGTCGAGAGCGTCGAGATCAGCAGGCCGCCGATCACGGCGCGGCCGAGCGGCGCGTTCTGCTCGCCGCCTTCGCCGAGAGACAGCGCCATCGGCAGCATGCCGATGATCATCGCCAGCGCCGTCATCACCACCGGCCGCATGCGCGTGAAGCCGGCCGAGAGCGCCGCCTCGCGCGCGCCCTTCTTGCCTCCGCTTTCGTCCTTGCGCTCGTCGTTCGCGAAGACGACCAGCAGGATGCTGTTGGCCGTGGCCACGCCGATCGACATGATCGCGCCCATCAGCGACGGCACGTTGAACGTCGTGCCGGTGAGGTAGAGCATCCAGAGCGCACCCGAGAAGGTGCCGGGCACGGCCATCAGGATGATGAACGGATCGAGCCAGGACTGGAAGTTGACGACCATCAGCAGGTAGACGAACAGCACCGCGAAGACGAGGCCGATCTCGAGGCGCAGGAACGAGGTGCGCATGGTCTCGACCTGGCCGCGCACCTTGATGGTCGTGCCCTGCGGCATGTCCTTCTCGTAGCGCTTCACCACGTCGTCGATGCGCGCGGCCACGCCGCCGAGGTCGCGCTCGTCGGTGCTGGCGTAGATGTCGAACACGGGCTGCACGTCGTAGTGCGAGACCAGCGCCGTCGACGAGGTGCGGTGCATCGTCGCCAGGTTGCCGAGCAGCTGCGTCGGCGCGCCCGGCGATTCCGTGCCGGTGACCGGCGTGCGGTTCAGTGCGTCGAAGGAATCGATGCGCGCCTGCGGCGTCTGCACCTGGATCTGGTAGCTGACGCCGTTGTTCGGGTTGAGCCACTGGGTCGGCGAGACCTGGCCGCTCGAGGCCAGCGAGATCAGCATGCTGTTGGCGACGTCGCGCTGCGTCAGGCCGGCCTGCTGCGCCTTGTCGCGATCGACGTCGACCTCGACCGACGGCGCGTCGACCTCCTGGCCGAGGTGCACGTCGACGGCGCCGGGAATGTTCTTCACGTCGGCCAGGATGCGGCGAGCGATGTCGAGGTTCTTCTCGCGGCTGCGGCCCAGCACCTGCACGTCGATCGGCGCCTGCAGGCCGAAGTTGAGGATCTGGTTGGTGATGTTCGCCGCCTGGAAGAAGAAGGTCTCCTGCGGGAAGGCGCGGCCCAGCTCCTCGCGCAGCACGCGCTCGTAGTCGCGCGTGGCGCCGTGCTTCTTCTTCAGCGCGATCAGGATGTCGCCGTCGGCCGAGCCGATCGTCGCCGAGTCGCCGTACGCGAGGTTGATGCCGCCGATCGGCACGCCGATGTTGTCGAGGATGGTGTCGAGCTCGTCGGCCGGCACGTGCTTCCTGATCTCGGCCTCGATCTTCGCGAAGATCTGCTCGGTCTCCTCGATGCGGATTCCTTCGGGCGCCCGCACGTGCAGCCGCATCTGCCCCGAATCGATGTAGGGGAAGAAGTCGCGGCCGATCAGCAGGATGAGCAGGAGCGAGACGGCGACGAAGACGCCGAACAGGCCCGCGACCCAGCCGCGGTGGTCGAGCGACCAGTCGAGTGCGCCCTTGTAGCGGTGGCGGCCGGCTTCGAAGCGCTTGATGAAGGCGGCGTGCGTCTTCTGCAGCCAGTTGCCCTTCTCGGCGTCGTCCTTCTCCTTCTGCTCCTCGCCCTTCTGGTACTCCTTGGCCTCGTCGCCGAGCAGGTAGTGGGCCATCGAGGGCACCAGCGTGCGGCTCAGAAGATACGAGGTCAGCATCGCGAAGACGACGGAGCCGGCCAGCGGCGTGAAGAGATACTTCGCCGCGCCCGTGAGCAGCAGCACCGGCACGAAGACCACGCAGATCGCGAGCGTCGAGACGAAGGCCGGCACGGCGATCTGCGAGGCGCCGTCGAGGATCGCCTTGGTGAGCGGCTTCTTCATGCCGAGATTGCGGTGGATGTTCTCGACCTCCACGGTGGCGTCGTCGACCAGGATGCCGACCGCCAGCGCCAGGCCGCCGAGCGTCATGACGTTGATCGTCTGGCCGAACAGGTCGAGGACGATCAGCGACGTCAGGATCGAGAGCGGGATCGAGATGCAGACGATCAGCGTCGAGCGCCAGCTGCCGAGGAAGAGCAGCACCATGAGCCCGGTCAGGGCGGCCGCGATCGCCGCTTCGCGCACGACCCCGCTCATCGCCGCCTTGACGAAGATGGACTGGTCGAACAGCTGGCGCACCTCGAGCGAGGCGGGCTGGGTCGCCGCTGCCGCCTGCAGCTTGGCCTTGATGCCCTCGACGATGTCGAGCGTCGAGGCCTCGCCGTGGCGCAGGATCGGCAGCA
>CAZZVH010000369.1:0-4009 GCA_964657365.1 uncultured Burkholderiaceae bacterium | reverse complement strand
TGCTGCCCTGGATCGTGGCGCCGTTGCGCCATGTCCTGGGGACCAGCCGTGCGCATGCCCTGCTCCTGCACGGGCCGGGCGGTGTCGGCCAGTTCGAGCTGGCCCAGCTGCTCGCCCAGGCCTGGCTGTGCGAGAACGAGGCGATGCCGGTCGAGGCGCGTCCGTGCGGCAATTGCGCGAGCTGCCGGCTCGTCGCGGCGCGCACCCACCCGGACCTCCTCGTCGTCCTGCCCGAGGCGCTGCGCGACAGTCTCGGCTGGGGCGCGGACGCGGACGAGGGCGGCGACGAACGCACGGGCAAGAAGAAGCCGAGCAAGGAGATACGCGTCGAGGAGATGCGCCGGGTCGTCGCCTTCGCGTCGACCACGTCGGCGCGTGGCCGTGGCAAGGCCGTCGTCGTGCACCCGGCGGAGCGCATGAACGCGATCGCCGCGAACGCGTTCCTGAAGACGCTGGAAGAGCCGGCCGGCAACGCGCGGTTCCTGCTCAGCAGCGCGTCGCCCGCGACGCTGCTGCCGACGATCCGCAGCCGCTGCCAGGCGATCGCGATGCCGATTCCGCCGCGCGAGACCGCCCTGGCGTGGTTGACGGAGCAGGGTGTCGATGCGGCGGAAACCTTGCTCGACGCGTCGGCCGGGCAGCCGCAGGACGTGCTGGCGCTGGTCGAGGCGGGCGTCGACGCTGCGACCTGGCGAGCCCTGCCGGGCCGTGTCGCGGCCGGCGACGCGGCGGCATTGCGCGGCTGGGCATTGCCGCGCGTGGTCGAGACGCTGCAGAAGCTCTGCCACGACGCGGCCAGCGTCTCCGTCGGCGCGCCGCCGCGGTATTTCCCGGCGGCGTCCGTGCCTGCCGGCGGCGATCTCGCAGGCCTGTCGCGCTGGTCGCGCGAGCTGGTGCGGTTCGCAAGCCACGACGAGCATCCGTGGATCGCCGACCTCAGCATCGAAAGCCTGGTGGAGCAGGGGCGCCGAGCGTTGCAAAAGCCTCGTATCGCAACCGATGGCCGCCGCCACGAATCGATACACTCGGAACGATGAGCGACCCTGCTCCCCGTTCCGCCACCACCGGCCTGGCTGTTCCGCCTCCTGCGACGTCGCGCCCGAGCGTCATCCAGCTCGTGTTTCGCGAGAAGGGCGCGCTCTACGCGGCCTACATGCCGATGTTCACGGAGGGCGGCATCTTTGTGCCGACCACGCGCGACTACAAGCTGGGCGAGGACATCTATCTCCTGCTCTCGCTGCCCGACGATCCGCAGCGCTATCCGGTGGCGGGAAAGGTCGGCTGGATCACGCCGGCCAACGCCTCCGGTGGCCGGACGCAGGGCGTCGGCGTCCGCTTTCCGAACGACGACAAGAGCCGCGCCCTGCGGGCCCGCGTCGAGGAAACGCTCGGCACGTCGCTGTCGTCCTCGAAGCCGACGCAGACGATCTGACGTCACGGGCGCTCCCGTGTTCGTCGATTCGCACTGCCATCTGAACTCGCCGGAGCTCGCCGGAAATCTGCCAGCGGTGCTCGCCGCCATGGCCGACGCCAGCGTCGACAGGGCGCTCTGCATCTGCACGACGCTGGAGGAATTCCCGCAGGTGCACGGCATCGCGAGCGGTCACGACAACCTCTGGTGCAGCGTCGGCGTGCACCCGGACAACGAGGGTATCGAGGAGCCGTCCATCGCCGGTCTCCTGGAACGGGCCGCGCTTCCCAAGGTGATCGCCATCGGCGAGACCGGGCTCGACTACTTCAGGCTGGGCGAGCGCAGCATCGCCGACATGGAGTGGCAACGCGAGCGCTTTCGCGTCCACATCCGGGCAGCGCTGCAGATCGACCGGCCGCTCGTCATCCACACCCGGAATGCGCCGGACGACACGCTGCGGCTGCTGCGGGAAGAGGGCGCAGGACGCGCCCGGGGCGTCTTCCATTGCTTCACCGAGTCGGCCGAATTCGCGCGCGAAGCGCTCGACCTCGGCTTCTACATCTCGTTCTCGGGGATCCTGACGTTCAAGACGGCGCAGGCGCTGCGGGACGTCGCCGCGTTCGTGCCCCTCGACAGGTGCCTGATCGAGACCGACAGCCCGTACCTCGCACCGGTGCCCTACCGCGGCAAGACGAACACGCCGGCGTTCGTGCCGTGGGTGGCGAAGCAGCTGGCGGCGTTGAAGGAGGCGAGCGTCGAGCACGTCGCAGACGTGACGAGCCGTAACTTCGATGCGCTGTTCCTGACGGATCCGAACGTTCCAGCGCCTTAGAAAGCACTTTAAGTTCAATCGGCAAGACCTTGTCGTGCCTGAACAAAGTGCCGCCTGCACTCGCGACGCGAAATTGTTTCGCTGACGCTCGTGTCGGAGTTTGCCTGACGCGGCAAATCTCCAGGCGCCGTCTGTCTCGATCGCGGGGCACTGCCTACATTGCAGCGTCCGAATGCAGTTTCGAGAAAGCCCGCCATGGAATCGTTGTCCTTCGCCAGCAACCCGTTTGCCCTGATGACGTCGCCCGAGGCGATCTTCGCCGCGATCGAGCGCTCCGATCGCCTGGCGCGCCTGCAGAGCACGATCTGCCGCCCGCTGGACAAGCCGCGGCCCGAGAAGCCGACGGCCGGCCTGACCACGTTCGACGAGCAGGTCGACGCCAGCGTCATCGAAGACAGCACGTTCGGGAACGGCTGAGAATCGCAGCCGCTTTGACGAGCGGCTGAACCGGCGTGACGCCGGTGATCGGCTGCCCCTTGTCGTCCATGCCGCGCCACCCGGTGGCTGCGAGGAAGACGAAGCGAGGCCCGGCGACGACGCCGTGCGTGAAGTCGCCATCCGCACCGCGGTCGAGGACGTCCATCCCGGTGACCCGTCGCCCCGCGAGGCGGTACGCCACGACCCGAGGGTGCGTCGCGCCGTTCTGAACGGCCAGCAACGTGTTGCCGAAGCAGTACAAGCCGTCGATCTCGTCCAGTGCGAACGCCCCGCGTGGGGACCATTCGACGCTGCCCGTGCGCAGGTCCAGCGTGGCCAGACCGCGCACGTAGTCCGGGATGAACAACACCTGGTCGTCGCCGCACGACGCGGGCGTCTGCGGCGACACGAACTCACCGTGGTCGAGGCGGCTCAGCGCGTTCCCGACGACGCGATAGACGCCACCGCCTTCGCCGTCGGAGACGATCGCGTCTCCGTTCGGCAACAGCACCATGTCGCCGAGCGCGCCGTGTGGCGGTCCCTCGACACGACGCAGCAGCGAGGCGGTGTCGAGGTCGTATTCCAGCACCGCCGATCGTCCCCAGTCCGCCCTCGGCACCGATGCGAACCCATCGAACGCCACTTCGGTCGCCCAGAGGCGACGCCGTGTCGAGTCGATCTTCAGGGCCACCACCGGCCAGTGGTCGGGTGATTCGACGAAGGGGTGGACGCCGCCCTCGGCGTCGAGCGAGAACACGGCGCCGCGCCGCACCGACGTCACGAAGTACGTCTGCCGCCGGGCGTCGTAGTCGATGTCCTCGGGCAGCAGCGCAGCGTCGGCGATCGACATCACGGCAGCGGGTGGGGACGACAGCCGGTCCCGATGCGACCCAGCGTCGATCGTTGCCATCGCCGGGCGGAACAGCGGCGTGTCCAGGATGGGATGCGTCGCCCGCATCGTCACCACGCGTTTCAGCGTCTGCGTCGCGGCCGCGTGACGGCCGAGCTGGAGCTGGGCGCGCGCAACCTCGATTTCGGCGGTCGGCGAGCCGTGGAGGAAGTCCCGGAGCCGTTCGGCGTCCGCGAGGAACGCCCGCCAGTCGTCGCGCGCCTTGTCCTGCTTCAGCTGCGCCTGGATGCGCTGCAGTTGCTCGACGGCCGGAACCAGCGGCTCGCTGTCGCCCGTGGCGGGGCTCGTCAGGGCGGCGCCTACCCACAAGGCGACGACGCCCTGGCGGATCCACTGGCAGCGTCGTCCCATGGCAGCAACTCTGCCGAAGATCGCCATCGGGCGCCAGTTCCGGTCGCGTTCGTTCGATCGATCCACAAGCGCGACAATGTATATTATG
>CAZZVH010000368.1:0-4049 GCA_964657365.1 uncultured Burkholderiaceae bacterium | reverse complement strand
TGGATCGTCGACGGTTCCCTGCAGCGACGGGGCGACAAGGTCCGCGTGACGGCTCGACTGCTGTCCGTCGCCGATGGCACCGCCGCCTGGAGCGGCAGCTTCGACGATCAGTCCACGAACGTGTTCGACGTGCAGGACGCGATTTCGGAGAAGGTCGCACGGGTCCTCGCGACCTCGCTCGACGCCATGGCGCCGGGCGGCGCTGCCTCGGCGATGAAGCCGGGCGCGGGCACCCGCAACACCGACGCCTACCAGCTCTACCTCGCTGCACGGCAATATGCACAGGGCGTCCGGGCCGACGGCCTGCGAAAGAGTGCGGGGCTCTACAACCAGGCGATCGAGATCGACCCCGGCTACGCGCTGGCGTACGCGGGCCTCGTCGAGACCTATCGACGGATGCTGTTCGGCGCAGACGTCGCGCCGGTCGACGCGTTCGAGCCGGCGAACGTCGCCGTCGACCGCGCGCTCGCCCTCGCGCCCGGCCTGGCGCAGGCACATGCCGGATCGGGCTGGATCCGTTTCTGGTACGACTACGACTGGGCCGGCGCCGAGGCGGTCTTCCGCAAGGCCATCGTGCTCAACCCGAATGTCGCGGAGGCGCATTTCGGCCTCGGCCTGCTGCTGGTGTCCCTGGACCGGCCCGACGAAGGGCTGGCGCATCTCCGGTCGGCACGCGAGCTCGATCCGATGTCGTTGATCCTCAACGCGCTGGAGTCCGCACTCCTGTTCGAACGTGGCAGAAAGGACGAAGCGACGCTGCGGCTCGATCGTGCCTTGCAGCTCGATCCCGGTTTCTGGGTGTCGCATCTGGCGCTCGGCACGCGGCAGGCCGCAGAGCACCACGACGACGACGCGGTGGCATCGTTCCGGCGCGCCGAATCGCTGGCCGACGGCAGCACCCAGGCGACCGCGGCGCTCGCCACGCAACTGGCGCGCATGGACCGCTTGCCGGAGGCGATGCGAATCCGCGATCGACTGCTGGCCCTCGCAAGAGTCCGCTACGTCCCACCGACCTCGCTCGCCGCCGTGCACGCCGCGCTGGGCGAGACGGTGCAGGCGCTCGACGCGCTCGAGCGTGCCTTCTCGGTCCGGGATACGCGGCTCGTCTACCTGAAGAACGACATCCGCTGGGCCTCCCTGCACGGCGAGCCGCGTTTCGCGGCGCTGCTGCAGCGCATGAAGCTCGACCGCTTCGGCGCCGGCTTGTCGCCACCCTGACGACCTGCCGCCGGTCGGCGAATCGGCGTCGTCGGCAAGAGAGCGGCATTGACCGCACGCGGGCAGGCGAGGGGCGGCGTGTTCACAATCCGCGCCTCACCGTTCGCTTCCCGGAGATTCCCATGCCCGACACCGCGTTGCCCAACCACGAGGGGCAGACCGTCCCCGACGTGACTTTCAAGATTCGCCGCAACGACGACTGGGCGAGCCTCACCACCGACGATCTGTTCGCGGGCAAGAACGTCGTCGTGTTCTCGTTGCCGGGCGCCTTCACCCCCACCTGCTCGTCGACCCACCTGCCGCGCTACAACGAGCTGGCGCCGGTGTTCAGGAAGCTCGGCATCGACACGATCATCTGCGTCTCCGTCAACGATCCGTTCGTGATGCAGGAGTGGGGCAAGGACCAGGAGGCAGAGAACGTGGTTCTGCTGCCGGACGGCAACGGTGTCTTCACCGAGGCGATGGGCCTGCTCGTCGACAAGAGCGACCTGAATTTCGGCAAGCGCTCATGGCGCTACTCGATGCTGGTGCGCGACAGGAAGATCGAGAAGATGTTCCTGTAGCCGCAGAAGGCCGGCGATCCGTTCGAGGTGTCCGACGCCGACACGATGCTGCATTACCTCGACCCGAAGGCGACGGCGCCGGAGCCGGTCGCCATCCTGACGCGCGACGGCTGCCCGTTCTGCGCCAAGGCCAAGAAGATGCTCGACGACGCCGGCTACGACTACGTCGAGGTGCCGTTGCCGCACACTATCCGGAGCAAGGCGCTGGGCGCCATCGCCCACGCCCAGACGGTGCCGCAGGTCTTCATCGGCGGCAAGCTGATCGGCGGTTCGGAAGCGCTCGAGAGCTACCTGAAGGCGCACTGAGGCGCCCCGCCGGAGAAACGCTGGCGCGCGCTCCTCCGGCGTCGCGATCACATCGGCGGGACGGTGCCGTCGATGCCGACGGCGATGAAGCCAGCGCTCTTCGGCGCGTCTTTCTTGGTCGCCACGAAGACGTGCGCGCCCTTCACCAGCTTGCTCGCGTCGGCAGGCTCGAGGCCGACGATGGGCGCGCCGGCCGGCACCTGGATGGTCTTCTCGCCCTGGCCGTAGTCGACGGTCAGCGTCAGGCCGTTCGCGGTCGAGGTCTTGCCGACGGTGCCGTTGGTCATCGCCGACTTCATGGCGACGCCGCCGCCCGTGCTGCTCGACTTGACCGTGCCGTTTGTCATTGCCGACGTGTGCGCGACGCCGGTCGACGGTGCGGCCTTGCTGTCCAGGTCCCAGGGGTAGTCGCCCAGGCCGGAGCCCTTCATCGCCTCCGGGAACACGACGACCTCGAGGGCGCTCGACGAGCCGTTGCCGGGCACGCTGGCGATGCCGACGAACGTGCCGGTCTTGATCTTGTCGACGCTGCTCGGCACCACGCCGGCGATCTTCGTGGTCGCGTCCATCGAGACGACGACGCTGCCAGCGCCGGTCTGCACCGTGATGGAGTCGGCCGTGACGGCGGTGATCGTGCCGCGCACGTGGGCGGGCGGCTCGGCGGCGGCGGCGACGGCGAGGGCCGTGCTGCCGACGGTCAGCCAGAGGGCGCGGACGACGGTCCTGGCGATGGAGGTTCGACGATGCATGCGTGTGGTCTCGTGGGATGGAAGCCGCCCATTGTTCAGGGAATTCGCGCCGGCGTCTTTCGTCACCGGGTTTCGGGGACGGCGGCGGCCCTGGCGGCCGCGTCGAGGCCGGCATCGGTGCCGTCCCACGCGAGCCGGTGCGCCGGCGCGTCGATGCGTGCGAAATTCCGGTGCATCGACTGCAGGTAGATCGGGTCGTAGTGCGTGACGAGCAGATCGCGCACGACCTCCGCGTGCCTGCCGGCGCGGGCGGCCTCCTGCCAGGCCGCCACGACCTCCTTGCCGCGCAGCGCGCGCAAGGCGTCGAGGCGGGCGCAGAACGCGTCGGTGTCGGCGACGAAGAAATCGTATGCGTCGAGCAGCAACGCGACACGCGCGTCGATGGGCAGTTCGAGCCAGAGGCAGGGCGCGGCCCGCATGCGTTCGACCAGCGATTCCGGAACGCGCAGGTCGCCGATCTTCTTGCTCTCGCTCTCGACGAACACCGGCCGCTCCGGGTCGAGCCGGCGCAGCGCATCCCAGACGCGAGAATCGAAACGTTTCTGGGACGGCTGGAGCGTGCCGGGAACCAGGCCCAGCACCGAGCCGCGGTGGTTGGCGAGCGCTTCGAGATCGAGCACCTGCTGGCCCTGCGCGGCGAGCCGGTCCAGCAGGCGGCTCTTGCCGGAGCCGGTCGTGCCGCAGACGACACGCAGGTCAAAACGGAGCGGCACGGTCTCGAGCCCGGCCAACACCGCGCGGCGGTATTCGCGGTAGCCGCCCTCGAGCAGCTGGACGCGAAAGCCGATCTGCGACAGCACCGTGGCGAGCGCGCCGCTGCGCTGGCCGCCGCGCCAGCAGTAGACGAGCGGCGCGTAGGCGCCGAGCTTGTCCGCCAGAGCCCCGTCGAGATGGCCGGCGATGTTGCGCGCCACATGGGCGGCGCCGATGCGCCTGGCCAGGAATCGCGACTGCTGGACATAGATGGTCCCTACTTCCGCGCGCTGCGCGTCACTGAGCACGGGCAAATTGATCGCGCCCGGAACGTGGTCATGCGCGAATTCGCCGGGACTGCGCACGTCGATGATGTCGGGGAAACCAGCGAGCGTGGCGCGGTCGAGAGTCTCGATGGATTCGATCATCGGCGGGCCTTAAGACGTGGGGCGATCAGCGGTAAGGAGACGATATGGCCGGCAGTCAGGACTACCAAGCCGACCCGCGTAACGAGACTGTC
>CAZZVH010000367.1:0-4069 GCA_964657365.1 uncultured Burkholderiaceae bacterium | reverse complement strand
GCGCTCTCGGCGCTTGTCGCGACCGCCCTCGGCGCCTGGGCCGACCGGCTCGGCGATCTGCACGGCGCCGGCCTCGCCTTCGGTCTCGTCCGGCTGCTGACGTGGTTCGCGTGGCCGGCCTGGATCCTCGCGCTCTGGACCGTCTGGCAATGGCGGTACCGGCTCCTCAGCGAGCACCTGGCCATGCCGCTTGCCTGCACCGCGGCGTTGCTGGCGGCGTGGGTGGCGATGGCCGGCAGCGACCGCGCGCTCATGCTCGTGCTGCCGCCGCTCGCGGTGCTGGCCGCCTTCGCGCTGCCGACCCTGCAGCGCAGCGCATCGGCGGCGATCGACTGGTTCTCGGTCTTCTTCTTCTCCATCGCCGCGATCGCCGGCTGGCTCTTCTACGTCGCGATCCAGACCGGCGAGCCGGCCAAGCTTGCGGGCAATGTCGCGCGCCTGTCACCCGGCTACGTCAGCCATTTTTCAGGCGTGGCGCTGGCGATCGCCGTGGCGGGAACGCTGGCCTGGCTCTGGCTCGTGCGCTGGCGCGCCGGCCGCAACCGTCATCCGCTCTGGAAAAGCCTCGTGCTCCCGGCCGGCGGTGTCGTGCTGTGCCTGGTGCTGGCGATGAGCCTGTTGCTCGCGCCCCTGGACAACGCGCGCGGCTATCGCTCGCTGGTCCAGCGCATCGCCCGGCAGGTGCCGAGCGGTGCTTGCGTCGCCGCTCCTGGCATGGAGCGCGCGCAGGTGGTCGCGCTCGAATACCTCGGCAACTATCGGGTCGACGCGGTCACGCCCGCCACGCAGACGACCTGCGACTTCCTGCTGTTGTCGCGAGCGCCGCCCGCGCCCGGCGGACCGTGGCGCTTCGTGGTCCGCGAGCGGCGCAACCGCGGCGATGTCGACGTGATCGACGTGTACCGCCGGGTCGCCGCACCCGCCTGACGGCCCGGTCCGCCTCGCGCTCGCCGCGAGAGCGCCTCAGCGCGCGGCGGACAGCGCCAGTGGTTCGCGATCGGCCGGTGCGTTGCCGTCGCCGTCGCGCACGCGTGCCGCGGGAAACAACAGGCAGAACGTCGAGCCCTTGCCCGGCTCGCTGGCGATGTCGAGCTCGCCGCCATGGCGCTGGATCACGTGCTTGACGATGGCCAGGCCGAGGCCGGTGCCGCCCGATTCGCGCGAGCGGCTGCTGTCGACGCGGTAGAAGCGCTCGGTCAGCCGCGACAGGTGCTCGCGGGCGATGCCGCGGCCGGTGTCCGTCACCGAGATCTCGCCGCGTCCGTTGTCGCCGAGCCGCCAGCGCACGTCGATCGAGCCGCCGTCCGGCGTGTAGCGCACGGCGTTGTTCACCAGGTTGCCGACGGCGCTGATCAGCTCGCTTTCGATGCCTGCGATCTGCGCGTTGCCAGCTCCGGCGAAGGCGATCGCGTGCCGGCCTGCCGACAGCGCCCGCGCCTCGCCCTCGACCAGGCCGAACACCGTCGCCACCTTGACCCAGCGGTCCGCGGCCGGCCGCGGGCTGCCTTCGAGCCGGGCGAGCGTCAGAAGGTCGCCGACCAGATTGCCCATGCGCTCGGCCTGTTGCGTCATCAGCGTGATGACCCGTTTCTGCTCGATCTCGGTGAGAGGCAGGTTGCGCATCGTCTCGAGGAAGCCCGTGAGCACCGTGAGCGGCGTGCGGATCTCGTGCGAGACGTTGGCGACGAAATCGCGGCGCATCGCGTCGGCGCGCTCGCGCTCGGTCAGGTCCTGCGAGATGACGAGCTTCGAGCCGGCGTCGTAGCGGCGCACCGTCACCTGCAGCGAGCCCCGGCCGCGCGGCTCCTGGAACGTGACCGGTTCGGTGAAGTCGCCGGCCTGCAGATAGCCGACGAAGGCGGGCGAGCGGATCAGGTTGGTGACGCGCTGGCGCCGGTCGCGCTGCGGATCGAGCCCGAAGTGATCGGCGGCGCGGGCGTTGCACCACTCGATCTGGTCGTTGGCATCGAGCAGCAGCACGCCGTTCGGAGACGCTTCCATCGCCGAGACGAACTGCGCCAGGCGCGTGCGCTCGGCTTCGGCCGTGCGTTCGAGCCCGCGCAGGCTCTTCTCGATGCGATAGGCCAGCTCGCCCCAGAAGCCGGCATCGCGCGGCGCCATGCCGTCCTGCGAGCCGCGCAGCCAGGTCATCAGGCGGACACCGCGCAGCGAATCGCGGACGACGATCGCCGCGAAGCCGAACAGGCCGCCGAGCAGCACGCCGACGAAGGCGCCACGGTCGATGCCGGCGAACCAGCCGATCACGCCGCCCGCCAGCATGGCGAGCACACCGATCAGCGCTCTCGGCAGCAGCCAGCTCATCGAGACGGCCCGGCGGATTCCGCGATCAGGCCGTCACGGCCTGGGGATGGGTCAGCCGGTAGCCGGCACCGCGCACCGTCTCGATCATCTGCTGGCAGTTCACGTTGCTCAGGGACTCGCGCAGCCGCTTGACATGGACGTCCACCGTGCGCTCCTCGATGAAGACGTGGTCGCCCCAGACGCGGTCGAGCAACTGCGCCCGGCTGTGCACGCGCTCCGGGTGCGTCATCAGGAAGTGCAGCAGCTTGAACTCGGTCGCGCCCATCTTCACTTCGCGGCCGTCGCCGGTGACGCGGCGGGTCGCGGGATTGATCGTCAGCGCTCCGATCGAGACCGCCGAATCGAGTGCCTCGGGAGCGCGCCGGCGCAGCACCGACCGGATCCGCGCCAGCAGCTCGTTCGACGAGAACGGCTTGGTGAGGTAGTCGTCGGCACCGGCATCGAGGCCGGCGATCTTGTCCGCCTCTTCTGCGCGCGCGGTCAGCATGATGATCGGCAGATCGCGCGTGCGTTGCTGGCCGCGCCACTGCCTGGCCAGCGCCTGGCCGCTCTGGCCGGGCAGCATCCAGTCGAGGACCACGAGATTGGGCATCACGCCGTCGACCGCGGCCTGCGCCTGTGCGGCATCGCCGGCGATCGTCACTTCGAAGCCCGCGTGGCGGAGGTTGATCGAGATCAGCTCGGCGATCGCGGGTTCGTCTTCGACGACGAGGATTCGGCTCATGATGGCTCCTGCCGCAGTTCAGCGCACCATGTTCTCGATCGTGCCGACCGGGTTGTGGCGAACGTCGGTGCCCTTGACGATGTAGATGATCTGCTCCGCCAGGTTCTTGGCGTGGTCGCCGACGCGCTCGATCGCCTTGGCCACGAAGATGAGGTCGATGCTCGACGAGATCGTGCGCGGATCTTCCATCATGAAGGTGATCAGCTTGCGCAGCAGGCCTTCGAATTCCTGGTCGATCAGGTCGTCCTTCTTCAGCACGTCGATGGCGCGGTCGACATCGAGGCGGGCGAACGCGTCGAGTGCCCGGCGCAGCTGCGACACGGCGAGCTCCGCCTCGTAGGCGAGATCGTTCACCGGCAGGCGCATCCTGCTCGAGACACCAGAGTTGACGAGCCGCTGCACGGTGCGCGCGATCCGCGCCGCCTCGTCGCCGACGCGTTCGAGGTTGGCGATGGTCTTGGAGATGGCGATCAGCAGGCGCAGGTCGCGCGCTGTCGGCTGGCGCCGGGCGATGATGGTCGAGAGATCGAGGTCGATCTCCATCTCGGTCCGGTTGACGCGCTCTTCGGTCGCGATCACCTCGGAGGCCACTTCGCTGCTGAAGTTGACCAGCGCGTGCACGGCCCGGGCGACCTGCGACTCGACCATGCCGCCCATTTCCAGCACGCGGGTCGAGATGCCGCTCAGCTCGGCATCGAACTGGGTGGAAAGGTGACGATCGTTCATGGCATGTGTTCCTTCAGCCGAAGCGCCCGGTGATGTAGTCCTCGGTGTCCTTCTTGGTCGGGCGCATGAAGACATCCTGCGTCCGGCCGAACTCGATCAGGTCGCCGAGATACATGTAGGCCGTGAAATCGGAGCTGCGCGCCGCCTGCTGCATGTTGTGGGTGACGATGACGACGGTGTAGTCGCTCTTCAGCTCGTGGATCAGCTCCTCGATCTTGCCGGTCGAGATCGGGTCGAGCGCCGAGCACGGCTCGTCGAGCAGCAGCACCTCGGGCTTGATCGCGATGCCGCGCGCGA
>CAZZVH010000366.1:0-4085 GCA_964657365.1 uncultured Burkholderiaceae bacterium | reverse complement strand
GACAGCCTGGGCAGATGCAGGGCGATCCAGAGCACGACGACAACGACAACAGGAATGACGACGACAGCGACGGGAGCAGAAACGACAACGACAACGACAACGCAGATGAAGCCGACGCCACCGCGCGCATCAGGCCAGCTTGACCAGAGGCGCCACGCGCGCGAGGCGCGCCGCCTCCCGGGCGTTGACGGAGCGCCGCCGCGCCGCCTCCGACAGCACCGCAGGCAAGGCCAGCTGGAGCGGCGCTTCGAGCGGCGGCCCGCGGCGCTTGAGGATGCGCACGCGCAATCGATCGGCGCCATCGGCATGCAGCGAGAGCCGCAGGGGCGATGCGGTGGGCCGCGCCGCAGCCGTCAGCTCGCGCAGGACGAAGGCGGCGCCGTCGTGGTTGTGCGCCGCGAGCTGCAGGCGGCGCAGGCGCTCGACGCGCAGGCGCGGCGGCAGCCAGGCGAGCACGGCGCCGACATGGCCGCTCTTCAGCGCCTGCTCGAGCGCCCACAGGCTGTCGCTGCCCGGAACCACCTTGGCGCGGGTGTTGACGACGAGGAGCTGGGCGACATCGATGCCGAGATGGGCGAGCGCCCGTGCCGAGAGATCGGCCGGCGGATCGAAAGCCATCACCAGCCGCCCGGCCCGCTGCGCCGCGACCAGGCAAGGCGCGAGCAGGCGGATCTCGCCCACGCCCGCATGCGGCAGCAGCAGCTCGCTCAGCACGCGCCGCGGCCAGCCGCCGCCGGGCAGCTCGGCATCGAGCGCGATGAACCCGCTGGCGACCGTCTGCGCGCCGCTGCGGCCGAGCTGGTGGCCGAGCCAGAGCGAAGGATGCAGCGTCTCCGGGGCCGGCCGGGCCGGTGGATCGACCACGGCGGCGGCCGGCTCCGGCATCGCCCTCTGCCCGGCATCCTCCACCCGGTACGGCGGATGCAGCCGTGCCGGGAACAGGTCGAGAGAAGACGCCGCATCCATGCAAAGACTGTATGTTCATACAGTATCCCTTGCAAGACCATCGGTCCCTCGAACTGCTTGCTTCAGGCTTCCTATCGATTGCTTTCGGCAACCATCCATGCAGAATCGATGTCGACCTATCCGCCGGAGCCCGCCATGCACCCTGCCGCCACGCCGCCCACCGCGGCCGTGCGCCGTTTCAACCGGTTCTACACCCGGCGCATCGGCGTTCTCCACGAGCGGCTGGCCGACAGCCGCTTCAGCCTCGCCGAATCGCGCCTCCTCTGGGAGCTAGCGCACCGCGACCACGCCACCGCGACCGAGCTGGCCCGCGACCTGGATCTCGATCCCGGCTACCTGAGCCGCCTGCTCAAGGGCCTGAAGACAGCCGGCCTGATCCGCCCCGAACGCTCGACCGACGATGCCCGCCAGCTGCACCTCCATCTCACCCCCGCCGGCAAGCGCGCCTTCACGCCGCTCGACCGGAAGAGCGAGGCCGGCGTCGCCGCCCTGCTCTCGCGCCTGACGGACGCCGAGCAACGCACCCTGGTCGACGCGATGGCCCGCATCGAGACCTTGCTCGACGACGAGAACCCCGCTGCATCGCCCTGGCTGCTGCGCCCCCTCCGGCCAGGCGACCTGGGCTGGATCGTCCAGCGCCACGGCGCCCTCTACGCCGAACACTTCGGCTGGGACATGCGCTTCGAAGCGCTGGTCGCCCGCATCGGCGCCGACATCGTCGAGCGCTTCGACGCATCGCGCGAAGCCTGCTGGATCGCCGAGCGCGACGGCGCCAGCGTCGGCTGCGTCTGCCTCGTCCAGGCCCGCGACGAAGCCAGTCGAGAGCCCGTCGAAGGCACCGCGCAGCTGCGCCTCCTGCTGGTCGAGCCCGCGGCGCGAGGCACCGGCATCGGCAAGCGCCTGGTGGCCGAGTGCGAGCGGTTCGCCCGTGCCCACGGCTACCGGCGCATCGTCCTGTGGACCAACAGCGTGCTCGACGCGGCGCGCGGCATCTACGCGGCCGCGGGCTACGGCCTCGTGCGCAGCGAGCCGCACGAGAGCTTCGGCCAGCATCTGATCGGCGAGACCTGGGAGAAAGCGCTCGACTGAGCGCATGCCAGCGCCGGGAGAACCCCGCCCGGCCGCACGCGGACGCGGCAGTAGCATCGGCACCGCATTGACCAAGGAGTGCGCATGTCTTCTCGCTCGACCCGTCTCTCGATCGCTGTCGCCGCCGTCGCCATCGCCATCGCCACGCTGGCCACCACGGCGCGCGCCGAGACGCCGCCCATCAGGCCGGGACTCTGGGAGATGGCGCCCGATGGCGCCGACGCTGCCAGGATGGCCAAGGCCCGGGAGAGCATCGAGAAAATGCCGCCCGAAGCGCGCGCCAAGATGGAGGCGATGATGAAGGCGAACGGCGTCGACATGGGCCACGGTGCGCTCCGCTTCTGCATCTCCAAGGACTCGATGAACACCGACGCCTGGACCAACCAGGGCCACTGCAAGACCCAGTTCACGACGCGCAGCTCCCGCCTGTGGAAGTGGCATTCGGTGTGCGACCAGCCCGCCGCCACCGAGATCGACGGCGAGGCCGTGTTCGCGAGCACGGAAAGCTACACCGCCACCGTCACCAGCAAGAGCCCGTCCGGCACGCGCACGCACTCGATGAAGATGTTCTGGAAGGGCGGCGACTGCGGCGACATCAAGCCGGTCAACACCAAGCGTTGAGCGCGGTGCATCGCCAGCGAACCGAACAGAGCAAGGAGACAAGGTGAACGGATTGATGATGCAGCAGCAGCTGCTGATCTCGTCGCTGCTGGTGCACGCCGAGCGGCACCACGGCGAGCAGCAGGTGGTCTCGCGCCGGGTCGAGGGCGACATCCACCGGACGACGTACCGCGAGCTCGCATCGCGCTCGCGGCGCATGGCCAACGTGCTCGCGAGTCTCGGCGTCAAGCAGAGCGACCGAGTCTCCACGCTCGCCTGGAACGGCTACCGCCACCTCGAGCTCTACTACGCGGTCTCGGGCTCCGGCGCCGTGCTGCACACGCTCAACCCGCGCCTGCACCCCGACCAGGTCGTCTACATCGCCGGCCACGCCGAAGACACGGTGCTCTGCTTCGACCTCACCTTCCTGCCGCTGGTGGAGGCCGTGGCCTCGCGCCTGACCACCGTGCGCCATTTCGTCGCCATGACCGACCGCGCGCACATGCCGGCGAGCACCACGATCCCCAACCTGCTCTGCTACGAAGAACTGCTCGAGCAGGCCAGCGACAGCTTCGCCTGGCCGAACTTCGACGAAGGCCTGGCCTCGTCGCTCTGCTACACGTCGGGCACCACGGGCAACCCGAAGGGCGTGCTCTACAGCCACCGCTCGACGCTGCTGCACACCTTCGGCATCGCCCTGCCCGATTCGCTCAATTGCTCGGCCAGCGACGCCATCCTGCCGGTCGTGCCGATGTTCCACGTCAACGCCTGGGGCCTGCCGTACGCGGCCTGCATGACCGGCTCGAAGCTGGTGTTCCCGGGCCCGGGGCTCGACGGCAAATCGCTCTACGAGCTGTTCGAGACCGAAGGCGTGACGCTCTCGGCCGGCGTGCCGACGGTGTGGCAGGGCCTGCTCGGCTACGTCGACGCGCACCAGCTGCGCTTCTCGACCATGCGCCGCACCGTCATCGGTGGCTCGGCCTGCCCGCCGGCGATGATGCGCGCGTTCCAGGAACGCCACGACGTGCAGGTGCTGCACGCCTGGGGCATGACGGAGATGAGCCCGGTCGGCACCGTCGCGGTCCTGAAGGGCCAGCAGCTCGGCAAGAGCGCCGAGGAGCGCTTCGCGATCCAGGCCAAGCAGGGCCGCGCGGTGTACGGCGTCGACATGAAGATCGTCGGCGACGACGGCGAGGAGCTGCCCTGGAACGGTGTCGATTCCGGCCAGCTCCTGGTGCGCGGGCCGTGGGTGATCGAGCGCTACTTCAAGGACGAAGGCGGCGACCCGATCGTGCCCGACGCCGACGGCAACGGCTGGTTCCCGACCGGCGACGTCGCCGCGATCGACGCCGACGGCTTCGTCCAGATCACCGATCGCTCGAAGGACGTGATCAAGTCGGGCGGCGAGTGGATCGGCTCGATCGATCTCG
>CAZZVH010000365.1:0-4088 GCA_964657365.1 uncultured Burkholderiaceae bacterium | reverse complement strand
GGAGCGTCTGGTGGCCTCGCGCGTGCGCCTCCGAGCCGCCCTGATGGAGATCGCCCATCCACCGCCGAGACCGTCGATGTTCGACGGGCTGGGCAAGATGGGCGGCCTCGGAGATCTGGCAGGTCCGTGGCTGGACAAGCTGAAGAGCGTGCCGATGGCGTCGTTCGTGCTGGAGACGGTCGAGGCGTGGTGGGCGCAGCATCCGTTGCGCACGGCCGGCCTGGTCGCGGGCGAGGCGTCGCGCGAGTTCGTGCTGCCGATCGCTCGACAGAACCCCTATGCGCTGGTGATCGGCTCCGTCGTCGTCGGCGCGTTGCTGATCGTCTCGAAACCGTGGCGCTGGCTTCTGCGTCCGGCGCTGTTCATCGGCCTCGTGCCACAGCTCGCCTCGCAGGCCCTGAAGCGGATGCCGATCGAGTCCTGGCTCGGCATGCTCGACTCGTTCAAGGCCCGGCAGCGTGGCACCGTACGCAGCGCAGCAGGCACGTCGTATGCCGGTGCGATGGACGATTCGTCGACGCCCTGACAAGTTACCTCCCAACGACCCCTTGCCGAACCGCCCGCGCGGACCTCGGCCGGTCTCCCTCCGTGGGGTCTTTCAAAAACGCGCCTCGGCGCGTTTTTTTTTGGCCGCAAGCCTCTTGACGCCCGGTGCGCTGGCTCAGGAGTTGCTATCGGATACGTCCTACAAGCCGGACCACGCCATACCGACAGCGCCCGCGGGGGCAGCCGCCTATCATCGGACCCAATGTCAAGAATTCGCAAACTCAGCACGCAAGGCTTCGGGCAGGTCGCTGTTCCGGTCGGTGGAAAACCTTTCTGGGCCACTGCCGCCGGCTCGCCGGACACGTCTCCGAACGAGCTCTCCGCGCTGGGCGACCACGTCGGCCATTGCAACGGCTCGCGCGGGCGGATGTTCGCGTTGCGTTGCGCGGCGGACGCGCTGGCGGGGTTCATCGCGCCGCGCTTCGTGACGACACTTGTCGTGGTCATGCTCGTTTTCGGGGTGGGTTCGCTCGTCGTCTGACGGCGCCATGCCGACGCCCGATCTGCTGCGCCTGGTGCCCGACGCACCGGCGGCGTTGGGCGACATCCTCGATCCCACGCGCGGGCCGCTCGAGCAACCCAACCGCTCCGAGATCTTCGGTCCCGAGCGCTTCGCCCAGCACGGCAGGAGCCTCGGCGAGACGCACTCCGCGCGCTTCGCGCCATCCGGCTCGACGGCGTTCTTTCCGCGGTTGCGCGACAACGTCCGCATCCTGCGCGAGGCGCATCACTACATCGGCCACCAGGCACGCTCCGGCTACGACGTCAGCCCCGCCGCCGAGTGGCTGCTCGACAATTTCCATCTCATCGAGGCCCAGCTGCGCGAGATTCGCGAGGGCCTGCCGCGTCGCTACTTCCGCGACCTGCCGATCCTGCGCGACGAGCCCCTCGTCGGGCTGCCGCGCATCTACGGCGTCGCCTGGGCGTTCGTCGCCCACACCGACAGCGCCTTCAACGAAGACCTGCTCGTCCACTTCCTGAAGGCGTACGAGGAAACGCGCGAGCTCACCCTCGGCGAGCTCTGGGCGCTGCCGACGACGTTGCGGGTCGTCCTGATCGAGAACCTGCGGCGCCTCGCGGAGCGGGTCGCCGCCAACAAGGCCGCCCGCGAGGTCGCCAACCTCTGCTGCGACCAGATCGAGGTCTATCCGCCCGAACGCCTGGATGGCCTGCTCGCGCTGCTCAATCGCCGCGCGGTCGGCGAGACGTTCCTGGCGCAGATGGCGCAGCGCCTGCAGGATCACCACTCGGCCGACGAGATCGCGGCGATCCAGTGGTTGCAGCGGGTCGCGCCGCACCTCGCCGACATCCAGACGCGCCTGCCGGCGGCGCAGGCGGCCGACAACCTCAGCGTCGGCAACGCGATCAATTCGCTGCGCTCGATCGGCGACGCCGACTGGCCGGACATCGTCGCCGACACCAGCGTGCTGATCGGCCTGATGCTCGGCTCGCCGGCGTTCGCCGCCGAGCGCGACGACACGCGCGACCAGACGCTGCACGCGATCGAGGCGCTGGCCAGGAAGAGCGGCGCGAGCGAGCGCAAGGTCGCCGAGACGCTGCTGGGGTTGATGCAGGTCGACCGGATCGCGCCGGTCGTGGTCGTGCGCGAGCTCGACGTGCCGGAATCTCCCGTGGTGACCGAACACGTCGTCGTCGACAGCGACGATTCCGCCGGCGTGGCGAGCTACTGGCTGCGCGGCCCTGGGCAGGCGACGCTGGCCCGTGCGCTCGGCCTGCCCGACAGGGACCTGCACCGCCGACGCCGCCTCTGGCGGTTCGTCGCCCTGCCCGCCTACCTGATCGCCATCGCCGCGACGACGCTGGCGATCGTCGCCTGGATGCTGTTGCGCCACACCGACCTGCCGGCGCACGGCGGTGCCTGGCCCTGGCTCACCGTCGTGGCGGCGGTGCTGATGCTGTTCCCCGCCTCCGAGACGGCCGTGGCGGTCATCAACCGCCTGATCAGCGAATCGTCGCGGCCGAGCCGCCTGCCGCGGCTGGCCTTCAACGACGGCATTCCGCCGGAGCATCGCTGCCTGGTGGTGATCCCGTCCATGCTGACATCGCTTCGCTCCGGTGGCGAGCTGTCGCATCAGCTCGAACTGCACTATCTCGCCAACCCCGACAAGGGCGTGCAGTTCGGCCTGCTCACCGACTGGGCCGACGCAGCCACCGAAGAATGCCCCGACGATGCTGCGCTCCTGGCCGCTGCGAGCGCGAGCATCTCGCGGCTCAACACGCTCTATCCGGTCGGCGCCGACGAGCCGATTCGTTTCGTCCTGCTGCACCGCCGCCGCACCTTCGCCGAATCCGAGCAGCGCTGGCTGGGCTGGGAGCGCAAGCGAGGCAAGCTCGAGCAATTGCTGGCGATGCTGGCGACCGGCAGCCCGAGCCCGTTCATCGATCTCGCGGAGCTGTCGCACGTCGCATCCGGTGTGCGCCACGTGCTCACGCTCGACAGCGACACCCGCCTGCCGCCGGGGCGGCTGCGCGACCTGGTCGGCGTCGCCGCGCATCCGCACAACCGGCCGCACCTGTCGGCGGACGGTCGCCGTGTCGAGCGCGGCTACGGCATCCTCCAGCCGCACGTGGCGACGCCGCTGCCGGCGCCCGAAGACGTCACGCTCTATCACTGGCTGTTCTCCGGACAGAGCGGCATCGACCCGTACAGCGTCGCCAGCTCCGAGGTCTACCAGGACCTCTTCGACGAAGGCACCTACACCGGCAAGGGCCTGCTCGACGTGCAGGCGGTGCACGCCGTGCTCGGGGGCCGGTTGCCGCCGGGCCAGATCCTCAGCCACGACCTGCTCGAAGGCTCGCTGGCACGCTGCGCCGCCGTCACCGACGTGACCGTGATCGAGGACGCACCCTTCCACGCCGACGTCGCCGCCTCGCGCGTGCACCGCTGGACCCGCGGCGACTGGCAGCTCCTGCCGATCCTGCTCCGCTCCGGCCACTACGGCATCCGCGCCGTGAACCGCTGGAAGATGACCGACAACCTGCGCCGATCGCTGGTGGCGCCGGCCTCGCTGGCGTTGCTCGCGCTGGCGCTCGGCAGCGACATCACGTCGCCCTGGGCGGTGCTGGCGCTGCTCGCGTTCGCCTTCACGGCAGGGCCGCTGATGGGCGCGCTCGCCGCGTTGTCGCCGAGCCGCGACGAGATCGCGCAGGTGCATTTCTACCGCCAGAGCGCGGCCGACCTGAGCCGCACCGTCCTGAGCGGCCTCTGGCTGATCGCCCAGCTGCTGCAGCTGGCGCTGATGGCGGGCGACGCGATCGTGCGGGCGCTCTGGCGCACCTACGTGAGCCACCGGCTGCTGCTCGAATGGATGACGGCGGCGGCAGCCCAGGCCTCGGCGTCGACGCGCCTGGGCGTGCTCGTGCGCAAGCACTGGGGCGTGCCGCTCGCGTCGTTGCTGCTCTGCGCCGCGATGCTTCTGTCCGGCTCCCGCCACGTCGCCATGGTGCTGACGCTGGGCATCGCCTGGGCCCTGTCGCCGCTCTGGACCTGGTGGGTCAGCCGGCCGCGGCCGGCCCGCCGG
>CAZZVH010000364.1:0-4110 GCA_964657365.1 uncultured Burkholderiaceae bacterium | reverse complement strand
CCTGGCGCGCTGGGCCGCCCGCTACGGCCTGCCGTTCCGCCAGAACCCGCATTTTCCGATCAACACGCTGACATTGATGCGCGGCGCGACCGGGTTGCAGATGCGCAACCCGGACCAGTTCGACCGCTATCTCGAGCTGGTGCACCGGGCGATGTGGGAAGAGGAGAAGGACATGGGCGACGCGGAGGTGCTGGCCGGGACGCTGGCGGCGGCGGGCTTCGACACCGCCGCGTTCACCGCGCTGGTCGCCGATGCGGAAGTCAAGAGCCGGCTCGTCGCCACCACCGCCGAGGCTGTCGAGAGAGGCGTGTTCGGCGCGCCGACCTTCTTCGTCGGTGCGCAGATGTTCTTCGGCCAGGATCGTCTCGGCTTCGTGGCCGACGCGCTGGGCGCGGCCCCGGCCGCGCCTACGACGGCCCCTGCCCCATGACGCTGCGAATCAGGTGGCGCGGTCCGGTGGACGTGTCGCGACGACCAGCGCCTCGAAGCTCGCGAGGTCGAACGGCTTGACCAGGAACGCGTCGAAGCCTGCCGCCATCGCCCGCTGACGGTCCTGCGGCGTGCCGTAGCCGGTCAGCGCGATGAGCAGCGTGGTCGCCGCGTCGGGCACCGCCCGGAGCCGTCGGGCCACCTCGAAGCCGTCGATCCCGGGCAGGCCGATGTCGACCAGGGCCACGTCCGGCCGTTCGGCGATCGCGACCGCGACGCCGCTCTCGCCGTCGCCGGCGGTCGAGACCGTGTGGCCTTCCAGCTCGAGCAGCAGCCGCGTCAGCTCCCGGTTGTCGTCGTTGTCCTCGACCAGCAGGATGCGCAGGGAGTCGATCCCATTTCCACGCGCCGGCGGCGCTGCCGTGGCGCGCTCGGCTTCGCTCGGCAGCGGCAGCAGGACCCGGAACGCCGCACCGCGCCCGATGCCGCCGCTGCTCGCGACGACCGTGCCGCCGTGCAGCTCGACGCGCCGGCGCACGACCGTCAGGCCGAGCCCGAGGCCGCCTTCGGCACGTTCCAGCGAGCGCACGCCCTGCGCGAAGACATCGAAGACGCGAGGCAGCAGGTCTGGCGCGATGCCGACGCCGCTGTCGTCGACGACCAGCTGCACGCCGTCGACGCCAATGCGTGTCGCGACACGGACGCTGCCGCCCGACGGCGTGTACTTGCAGGCGTTGTCGAACAGGTTGGCGACGATCTGCTCGAGCCGCGTCTCGTCGGCGAACACCCAGGCCGGCTCGAGCTCGGTCGAGATGCGCAGGTGCATGCCGCGGCCGGCATCCTTGAACGAGGCGACGACATGGCGCACGACCTGGGAGAGATCGACGAGCTTGCGGTCGAGCACGATCTTGCCGGCGTTGAGCCGGGCGACGTCGAGCATGTCGTCGACCAGGTCGGTGAGTCGATGGATCTGCCGATCGATCACCTCTCGCGAACGCTGGTGCACTGCCGCGCGGGCGGCCGGCATCGCCAGCAACGCGGCCGCCGACTTCATCGCGCTCAGCGGGTTGCGCAGCTCGTGACCGAGCATCGCCAGGAATTCGTCCTTGGCGGCGTTGGCGCGTTCGGCGCCGGCGCGTGCCTCGGCCTCTCGCGCGAGCGCCTGGCTGTTCTGATCGTCGCGCGCCGCGAGCAGCTCCCCGGCGTTGCTCAGGGCGGTGCGCACCGTCTCGGCCTCGTCGATCGAGAGGCGCGACGCCGGCATCGTCAGCCCCGGGCTGGTGAGCGCACGCGCCGATGCCTGCAGGACCGTCATGGCGCCGATGACCCGCGAGCCGAGCCAGATCGCGAACAGCGCGACCACCAGCGCGGTGATCGCGACGCCGCCGACGATGGCGCTCGTCGACTGGCGCAGGTCGGCCTCGACGTCGTCGCGCGGCACGCCCGTCGAAAGCACCCAGTGCGAAAGCCGTGACCGGCTGAATGCGGCGTAGAAGCGCTGTCCCTCGAGACCGTTGTTCTGGAACGAGCCCTCGTCGTGGCCGGCCAGTCGGTCCATGAAGGCCGACGACGCGCGCGTGCCGATCCAGCGGTCGTTGTTGAGTGTGCGCGCGATGATGTTGCCGTGATCGTCGTTGAGCGTCAGCGTCGCGCGCGGCGAGATCGGGTAGTCGCGCAGGAACGAGAGCCAGCCGATGGCGGAGACGCCGATGTAGAGCTCGCCGCGCGGGCGCCCGTCGCGAACGATGGGCACGCTGGCGTATGTGACGAACGTGCCGTCGGGCAGGCGGGTGACGTCGGAGAAGACCGGATCGGCAAGCTTTCCGGTCGATACCGGCGGCGGCGGCACGGGCGCGATCCCGGCACGGGTGCTCGATGTCACCAGACGGCCGTCCGCGTCGCGGACGCCGATCGTGACCCAGCTCGCGTTGCTCGTCATCAGGCGCGAGAACCGCTCGACGGCGCCCGGCACGTCGTCCGGCACGTCGAGCTCGGCCGACGCGCTGAGGGCGTGCATGACGCGCAACGTGGCCTCCAGCTGCGTGTCGAGCGCCAGGCGCAACGCGCTGACACGCTCCAGGAAACGTTCCTGGTAGGCATCGCGCTGCAGCGACCACAGCTGCACCGTGGTCGTGGCGGCCAGCACGGCCACCGGGATGACCACCGCGGCGACCAGCAGGGCGAGCTGCGTCCGTATCTTCACGTCGTCGACTCGCGGCTAGAGCACGGTGCGCAAGGTCCAAATCTCCGGAAACAGGACGACGTCGAGCATCTTGCGGAGGTAGCTGACGCCGCCCGTTCCCCCGGTGCCGCGCTTGAAGCCGATGACGCGCTCGACCGTCGTGACGTGTCGGAAGCGCCAGAGCCGGAAGGTGTCCTCGAGATCGGTCAGCTCTTCACCGAGCTGGTACAGATCCCAGTAGGCCTGCGGATCGCGATAGACACGCAGCCAGGCCTGCTCGACGCCTTCGCTGGCGACATAGGGCCGGCTCCAGTCGCGCTCGACATGGCTCGCCGGCACCGGCAGGCCGCGCCGGGCCAGCAGCCGAAGCGCTTCGTCGTAGAGCGACGGCGCGTCGTGCGCTGCCTGCACGCGGGCCAGCAGGTCGGGCCGGTGCGCGTGCGGCCGAAGCATCGCCGCGTTCTTGTTGCCGAGCATGAACTCGATCATCCGGTACTGGAAACTCTGGAAGCCGCTGCTCGACGCAAGGCCCTCCCGCATGGCCGAGTATTCGGGTGGCGTCATGGTCGCGAGCACGTCCCAGGCGTGGACCAGCTGATCCATGATCTTGCTGACGCGCGCCAGCATCTTGAAGGCCCGCTGCAGCTCGTCGCCGGCAACGGCGCCGATCGCCGCCTCCAGCTCGTGCAGCAGCAGCTTCATCCACAGCTCGCTCACCTGGTGCTGGACGATGAACAGCATCTCGTCGTGCGCTCCCGAGCGCAGCTGCTGCGCGCCGAGCACGGCGTCGAGATGCAGATAGTCGCCGTAGCTCATGTCGGCGCTGAAATCGAGCTTCGCGGCGTCCGCGCCGCGCGTGCTGGCCACGGGCTCGTCGGGAGATGGCTCGGTTGGCTCGGCCATCACGTCACCTGTGCCCGCTGGTGGAAGCGCGGCTCGCGCCAGATGCCGGAGCCGAGCACGTCGGCCAGTGCGTCGGCCGCATCCCAGGCGTCGACGAAGCGCGTGTAGAGCGGCGTGAAGCCGAAGCGGACGAGGTCTGGCGTGCCCGTCGCTGCGTCGCCGGCGCGGAAGTCGCCGATCACGCCGCGGGCGATCAGGGCCTGCATCACGGCGAAGCCCTCGCGGTGGCCGAAGCTCACCTGGCTGCCGCGTCGGGCCGGATCGCGCGGTGTCTCGAGTGTCAACCCGGCGCCGCTGCCGGATGCGTCGAGGCACTCCATGAAGAAGCGCGTCAGCTCGATCGACTTGTCGCGCAGCGCGGCGATGCCGCCGAGCGCATCGGCCTCGGCGAACACCTCGAGGCCGCACTGCAAGGCGCGCATGGCCAGGATGGGCGGCGTGCCGCAGACGAAGCGGTCGATGCCCGGCGCCGGGCGGTAGGCGGCCGTCCTCGACGATCTCTTCGAGACGTTCGAACGCGCGCCAAACGAACGGCAGTTGCGGCTGCAAGCCGTAGCCGAAGGCGCTATAGCCGTCGACGTGCGTGCCGCCCTCGA
>CAZZVH010000363.1:0-4124 GCA_964657365.1 uncultured Burkholderiaceae bacterium | reverse complement strand
CCTGGTGCGCGACCTGCGCGTGCGCTGGGCACTGGGCGAAGCCGGTCTCGACTACGAGGAGCGGTTGATCGGCCCGGAGGACCAGGGCACTGCCAGCTACCGACGGAAGCAGCCCTTCGGCCAGGTTCCGGTGCTCGAGGAAGACGGCCTGGTGCTGTTCGAATCGGGAGCGATCGTGATGCACATCGCCGAGCGCTCGACCGCGCTGATGCCGTCCGCGCCCGGCCGGGCCGCCCGCGCGCGGACGTGGATGCTCGCCGCGCTCAACACCGTCGAGCCCCCGATCCTCGCCCTCAACCGGCTCGGCATGGAACGAGCGAAGAGCGAAGGCGTCGCCGAGACGCGCGAGCAGGTCGCCGGGCTCGTGCGGCAGCGGCTGGAGAGCGTCGCGCACTGGCTCGACGGCAAGGAGCATCTCGAAGACGATTTCAGCGCCGGCGACCTGCTGATGACGACCGTCCTTCGTGTCCTGCGGGACACCGACATGGTGTCGTCGTTGCCGGTGCTCGCCGCCTACCAGCGGCGCTGCGAAGCGAGACCTGCATTCCAGGCCGCGCTCGCGGCGCAGCTCGCGACGTTCGCGGCGCATGCGCCGGCGGAGCTCACCGCTTCGTGATGGCCCGAAGGCGTCGGGACAATCTCAGCGCGGCTTGGCGCCAGCCATCAGCGACTCGAAGAAGGCTTCCGGATCCGTCACCGTGACGGTCGTCGTGACCGGGATCGCCGCGCCGATCCTGACCGGCGCGTCGATGACCCAGGTGACGACGGCGCCGACGTTCTGCTGCTTGCCGCCCTGGTACTTCAGCCCGGCCCGCTCGGCCTCGGCGACGGTCATGAGCACGCCGGCATCGCCGAGGTCGTAGGCCTTGACCTGGACGCCGTTGAGCTCGACCTGGATCTCGCGGCTGCGCGCGAAGGCCTCGGCCGGGTGCGCGTGCAGCGCCGCGAAGTAGCCAGGAATGCTCGGCACGACGCCGGCCGGCGCGTTGACGCGGACACGGCCGTCGACGCCGACCGATTCCAGCGTCACCAGCCACAGCGGCGTGCCGCCGATCGTCGTGCTCTTGCCCTCGCGGTAAGCCAGGCCCAGCCGCTCGGCTTCGGCGACCGAGAGCAGCACGTCGTCGCCCTGGGCCACGAAGCGGGCCTTCTTGCCGTTGATCTGGCCGTCGATCTCCTGGGGCGGCGCAGCCACGACCTGCTGAGCCGCCGCCACGGACGGGAGGACGGCCGCGCTGAACGCGATGAACGCGATGAGCGCGGCGGCCAGCGCCGGAACGAATCGATGCATGGCAGTCTCCCTCATCACATGCTCTCCGCGTACAGCTCCCGACCGATCAGCATCCTGCGGATTTCGCTCGTGCCCGCGCCGATTTCGTAGAGCTTCGCGTCACGCCAGAGTCGCCCGACCGGATAGTCGTTGGTGTAGCCCACGCCGCCCAGCGCCTGGATCGCCTCGCCGGCCATCCAGGTCGCCTTCTCGGCCGAGTAGAGGATGGCGCCGGCGGCATCCTTTCGCAAGGTGCGCGCATGGTCGCCGCGGTCACAGGCCTGGCCGACCGCGTAGACATAGGCGCGCGACGCCGACCAGGTCGTGTACATGTCGGCCAGCTTGCCCTGCATCAGCTGGAACTCGCCGATCGACTGGCCGAACTGCTTGCGTTCGTGCACGTACGGCAGCACGGCGTCCATGCAGGCCGCCATGATGCCGAGCGGGCCGCCCGAGAGCACCGCGCGCTCGTAGTCGAGCCCGCTCATCAGCACCTTGACGCCGCCGCCCTCGGCACCGAGCACGTTCTCGGCCGGCACCTCGCAGTCCTGGAAGAAGACCGGATAGGTGTTCGAGCCGCGCATGCCGAGCTTGTCGAGCTTGCTGCCGAACGACAGGCCGCGGAAACTCTTCTCGACGATGAAGGCGGTCATCCCGCCCGAGCCCTTCTCCGGCGCCGTCTTGGCGTAGACGATCAGCGTATCGGCATCGCCGCCGTTGGTGATCCACATCTTCGAGCCGTTGAGCACGTAGCGGTCGCCCTTGGCTTCGGCGCGCAGCTTCATGCTGACGACGTCGGAGCCGGCGTTCGGCTCGCTCATCGCCAGGGCGCCGACGTGCTCGCCCGACACCAGCTTCGGCAAGTATTTGGCTTTCTGCGCTGCGCTGCCGTTGCGGTGCAGCTGGTTGACCGCGAGGTTCGAGTGGGCGCCGTACGACAGTCCGACCGACGCCGACGCGCGCGACACCTCCTCCATGGCGACGATGTGCGCCAGGTAGCCGAGATCGCTGCCGCCGTACTCCTCCTTCACGGTCATGCCGTGCAAACCGAGGTGGCCGAGCTTTCGCCACAGGTCGGCCGGAAAGAGGTTGTCGCTGTCGATCGCGGCGGCGCGCGGCGCGATCTCGGCGTCGGCGAACTGCTGGACGCTGTCGCGCAGCATGCCGATCGTCTCGCCGAGATCGAAGGCGAGGCCTGGAAGATGGGGCATGGGGATGTCTCCGGACGGGCTGTCGTGCTCTCGCCAGAAGCTTACCGTGGGTTTGTCCGCCGTCTCGCCATGAAGCCCGGCCAGCCTTGCGCGCAAAACGGTGTGCTAGCTTTGAGTTTGAATACAGGGAGGGAAACCCCATGAAGAATCGCACCACCGCCGCCGTCTCGTTGCTGTGCCTGCTGGTCGGCACGAGCATCGGCTACGCCGCCAAGGAGCCACCGCCCGGCGTCGCCGTGATGGCGAACAAGCCACCGGCCGAAGCCGGACTCGCCTCGCTCCAGGCGGCCGAGAAGCTGGCCGGCGACGGCTCGTGGGAGCTGCTCGGCGTCGCCCGCGTTTACTTTCTCATCGGCAACAAGGCCAAGGGCCAGGAGCTGGTCGACCGCGTGCTGAAGGACCCGGCCGACACCGACTGGCAACTGCTTGGCCAGCTCTACGCCGATGTCGGCGAGCCGGCGAAAGCCGACCAGTACTTCACCAAGGCGGTCGCGGCGCTGCCGAAGGACGACATCGGACAAGCCGAGATGGCCGCGACGTACATCCGGCTGGGCATGCGCGCCAAGGGCGAGGCACTTTTTGTCAAGGCGGCCACCCGCAACCCGGGCGAGGTGTGGCACTACGTCCGCGTCTCGGAGGCGTTTCTCAACGTCCCAGCGGGAGCTCGGGTATTTTATTGACGCTTCCAGGCAGACGTCGGTGAAGCGGCGCCGCCTGCGAGCGACAACGCGGCGCCTACTCCCCGTGTGACGCCATCGACTGGATGATGGTCTCGAGCTGCGGGCTCATCGGCAGGTCGAGGCTCACGCCCGACGGCAGCTTGCGCAGGAACCAGCGGTTGTAGCGGCGCTCGATCTCCTTCTCGTCGGCCAGCTGCTGGAAGGTGTCGGCGACGATCGACGCGAGCTGCGTGTCGCCCTTGCGGTACATCATCCCGTAGGGGTCGTAGGAGAGGAAGTCGCCGATCACGACGTAGTCGGCCTGGACCTTGTTCTGCGCGATCAGGCCGTAGAGCAGCACGTCGTCGGTCGCGAACGCGTCGACGGCGCCGCTCGCCAGCATCGCGAACGAGGCGGCGTGGTCGGGCGCCACGCTGATCGCCATGTCGATCTTGAACTTCGCGGCGAGCTCGCGCATGGTCTTCTCGTTGGTCGTGCCCGACGTGACCACCACCTTCTTGCCGGCGAGGTCGCGAAAGCCGCGCACCGCCGAGCCCTTCTTCACGAGCAGCTTGGTGCCGGAGACGAAGAACGTCGGCGAGAAGCCGACCAGTTTCTGGCGCTCCAGGTTGTTGGTCGTCGAGCCGCATTCGATGTCGACCTGGCCCGAGACGACCGCCGGGATGCGCGATTCCGACGTCACCGGCTGCCACTTGATCGCCACGGAGCGGCCGACCTCCTCGCTGATGGCATCGACCAGCAGCCTGCACAGATCGATCGAGTAGCCGATCGGCTCGCCGCCGGCCGACCGGTACGAGAACGGGATCGACGACTCGCGGTGGCCGATCGTGATCGTGCCGGTCTCGCGCGCCTTCAGCAGCACGCCGCTGAACTGGGCCGGATCGGCCTGGGCGGCAGCCGGACCGACCGCGCCGGCGAGGCACAGCGCGACGAGCGGCGCCGCCAGCGCCCCCGCCCAGCGCC
>CAZZVH010000362.1:0-4142 GCA_964657365.1 uncultured Burkholderiaceae bacterium | reverse complement strand
CATCTTCTCGCGCGACGTGCTGGTCGCCGAGCTGCGCCGCGCCCACGCGCAGGAGGAGAGCGATTTCGGCAAGCACCTGCTGCCGCGGATGGCCCGCTCGCACAAGCTCTACGCCTACGACTTCTCCACCAACAGCGTGCCGGGCGTCGCGCCGTTCGAGGAGCCGGGCTACTGGCGCGACGTCGGAACCATCGAGTCATACTTCGAGGCCCACATGGACACCCTCGGCGTGCAGCCGAAATTCCGCATGACCAATCCCTCCTGGCCCATCTACGCGAGCGCCGACCAGGCCGAAAGCGCACAGATCGAGAGCGGCGCGATCCGGCGCTCGGTGGTCGGCTCCGGCTGCATCGTCGACGGCGCGAGCCTCGATCACGCCATGCTGCGCCGCTCGGTGACCGTCGAGAGCGGCGCCTCGATCGATCACGCGATCGTGATGGAACGCAGCGTCGTGGGCCGCGGCGCACGGCTGCGCCGCGTCATCGTCGACCAGGACAACGCCATCCCCGCGGGCGAGTCGATCGGCTTCGACCTGGCGAAGGATCGAGAGCGATTCCACGTCAGCGAGAGCGGCATCGTCGTCGTTCCGCGCGCCTTCTTTCCGCAGTCGACGGGTGCCTGAGGGCGCGCCGTTGGCGAGTCCCGGCCCGGGTGCGGGCCGAGGGCTCCGCGTGCTGTTCGTCTCGCCGGAATGCGCGCCGTGGGTCAAGACCGGCGGCCTCGGCGATGTCAGCGCCGCACTGCCGACGGCGCTCGCCAGGCAGGGCCACGACGTGCGCGTGCTGATGCCGGCCTATCCCGGCGTGCCGGCCGGCGATGGAGACGCCGACGACGATGACGCGTTGACGATCGCCGCCGCTGCGCCGTGGCCGGCCGCGCGGCTGCGGCGGGTCGACGGGCCGGGCTTCGCGCTCTGGCTGCTCGAATGCCCGAGCCTGTACGAGCGCGACGGCGGACCTTACGTCGACGCCGCCGGTCGCGACCATGCGGACAACGCCGCCCGCTTCGGCTTCCTCAGCCATGTCGCGGCCCTTCTCTGCCGGCCCGACGGGCCATGGGCGCCCTGGGCCGCCGACATCCTGCATGCCAACGACTGGACGACCGGGCTGGCGCCCGCCTATCTGTCGCTGCAGGCGCGGCCGCGTCCGGCGAGCGTGTTCACGGTCCACAACCTGGCCTTCCAGGGCGACTTCGATCCGTCCTTCGCACGCAGTCTCGCCGTGCCGGACGCATGGATGAACGTCGACGGCCTGCTGCACTGGGGCCGGCTGTCGATGATGAAGGCCGGGCTGCGCTACGCCGACGCCGTCACGACCGTGAGCCCGACCTATGCGCGCGAGGTGCAGTCCGATCCGCTGGGCTTCGGCCTCGACGGAATGATGCGTTGGCGCGGCGCGTCGCTGCACGGCATCCTCAACGGCATCGACACCGAGGAATGGAACCCGGCGACCGACCCGATGATCGCCGCCACCTTCGTCTCGGGCCAGTGGGCCAGGAAGGCGCAGAACAAGAAGGCCGTGCAGCTGGCCATGGCGCTCGAGCCGGATGGTGCGGCGATGCTGTTCGGCATGATCAGCCGGCTCACGCCGCAAAAAGGCGTCGACCTCGTGCTCGACGCGCTCGACAGCCTGCTCGACCTCGGCGCGCAGCTGGTCCTGCTCGGCGGTGGCGACGAGCGCTTCGAGACGCAGCTGCTGGCAGCGGCGGCGGCTCACCCCGGGCGCGTCGCCGTGCGCGTCGGCTTCGACGAGCATCTGGCCCATCTCATCGAGGCCGGCGCCGACTGCTTCCTGATGCCGTCGCGCTTCGAGCCTTGCGGGCTCAACCAGATGTACAGCATGGCCTACGGAACGCCCGTGCTCGTGCACGCGACCGGCGGCCTCGCCGACACCGTGACCGATGCGGACGCCTCCCGGGAAGGCACCGGCTTCGTGATGCGCACCGCCGACGCCGACGCCTTGCGCGACGCGCTCCGCAGGGCCCGGGCGGCGTACGGCAACCGGCGGCGCTGGCAGGCCCTGCAGCGGCGCGGCATGCAGCAACGCTTCGGCTGGGACGCGAGCACCGAGCGCTACGTGGCGCTCTATCGGTCCCTGCTGCCGTTGGCCACCTAGGTCACTGCATTTCCCTGGCGACGAGCCGCGCCAGGGCGGACTTCAGGTCACCGATCGAGGCGGGCTTCGGGACGTGGGCGTCGAAGCCCGCGGCCTTCGCCTTCAGGACGTCGACGGCCCGGCCGTAGCCCGACATCGCGATCGCACGCAGCCGTTGCAGGGACCGGTCGAGGCGCACCTGCGCGATCAGCGCATAGCCGTCCATGCCGGGCATGCTGACGTCCGAGATCAGGAGGTCGTAGGTGCGGGCCGCGAGGAAATCGAGAGCGATGCCCGCCGACGCGGCCGTGTCGACCCGCGCGCCTTCGAGGCGCAGGAGGATGGCGAAGGTCTCCAGGCTGTCGGCGTCGTCGTCGACGGTGAGGATGCGCAGCCCGTCGAACGACTCCGGCGTGGCTGCCGCGATGTCTTCGGCACGGTGGCTGCCGCCGCCCAGCGGCATCGAGACGACGAAGGTCGCGCCCTTGCCCTCGCCCGGCGACGACGCCACGACGCTGCCCCCGTGCGCCCTGGCCAGCTCCTGCACCAGCGCGAGGCCGATGCCGAGCCCGCCGTTGCCCGACGACGCCTGGCCGTCGGCCTGGTTGAACATGTCGAAGATCGTCGGCAGGAACTCGGCGGCGATGCCCTTGCCGGTGTCTGCGACGGTGAGCTCGGCATGCCCGCCGGCACTCGACAGCGAGATGACGATCCGGCCACCCGTCGGCGTGAACTTGACGGCATTGGCGATCAGGTTCCAGAGGATCTGCTCTGCGCGCACGCGGTCGCATGCACAGGTGACGCCGGCCTCCGTGTCGATCCCGAGGGCGATGCCCTTGGCGGCGCAATCGCCGGCCGCGGCGCGGGCCAGGGAGCCGACCATGTCGGTCAGGTCGACCTGTTCGATGTCGAGGCGCAGCTTGCCGGTGCGGATGCGCGACAGGTCGAGCAGGTCGTCGATGATCTTGGTCTGGCTCACGACGGCCCGCTGGATCGTCGAGCCGATCCGCATGACCGAGGCGATCTCCCGGCTCTCCGGCAGCCGCGTCAGCAGTTCGGCGTTGACGTGCATGATGTTGAGCGGCTGCTTCAGCTCGTGCGACATCACGGCGAGGAAGCGGTCTTTCAGGTCGCTCGCCCGCCTCGCGTCGAGACTCGTCTGCTGTTCCTTCAGCAGCAGGTTTTCCTGGGCCAGCTCCTGGCGCTTGCTGCCCGACAGGTCGCGGGCTATCTTGGCGAAGCCGTTGCCCGCGCTCGTCTTCAGGCGCGTCATCACGCCGCTGCAGTAGACGGTGCTGCCGTCCTTGCGTTGCCGCCAGCCCTCGTCCTCGGCGCGCCCCTGTTCCTGCGCCAGACGCATCTCGGCTTCGGGCAGGCCGCGCTCGCGGTCTTCCGGCGTGAAGATGATGGAGATCGGGCGGCCGATGGCTTCTGCCGCGTCGTGGCCGAACACCCGCTCGGCACCCGTGTTCCATGTCTCGATCGTGCCGCCGTCGTCGGTCGTGATGATGGCGAAATCGCTCGTGCTCGCGGCGGCGACGCGCAGCCGCTCCTCGCTGACGAGCATCCGGCCCTCTGCCGCCTTCAGCTCGGTGACGTCGATGAAGGTCAGCACCGCGCCGCCGATCTTGTCGTCGACGGTCCGGTACGGCAGGATGCGCGCGAACAGGTGGCGGTCGTCGGTGGTGGTGATCTGGCGCTCGATGGTGTGCAGGTCGCTGAACACCTTCTCTGCATCCGCCGCCAGTTCGCCGTAGTTCAGGCGGTTGGTGATGTCGAGCAGCGAGCGGCCGATGTCGGTCGGGATGAGGCTGAAGAGACGGCTCGCCTGCGGCGTGAACCGCTTGATGCGCAGGCCGCTGTCGACGAACACCGTGGCGATGCCCGACGACGAGATCAGGTTCTGCAGGTCGTCGTTGATCTGGCCGCGCTCCTCGACCTTGACGTGCAGCTCGGCGTTGACCGTGCCCAGCTCCTCGTTCATCGACTGGAGCTCCTCCTTGCTGGTCTCGAGCTCCTCGGTCGCCGAACGCAGCTCCTCGTTGATCG
>CAZZVH010000361.1:0-4151 GCA_964657365.1 uncultured Burkholderiaceae bacterium | reverse complement strand
GCCGGCCAGCGCATCGGTCCTGCGCAGCACGTTGTGGCGGACGTACAGGCTGGTCTCGCCGACGATGATGAGGGGAGTCGTCAGGAACAGGTCGAGCGAGCGCGTCACCACGCCCTCGCTCGAGTTCTCGACCGGCACGACGCCGAAATCGGCGGCGCCGGCGCTGGTCGCGTGGAACACCTCGTCGGCGTTCGCGCAGGCCACCTTGACGATCGAGGAGCCGAAGTAGCCGAGCGCGGCGAGCTCGCTGAAGGTGCCCGCCGGGCCGAGATAGGCGACGCGCGTCGGCGTCTCGAGGGCGCGGCAGGCCGACATGATCTCGCGCCAGATCGGCGCGACGCTGTCGCTGCGCAGCGGGCCGGGGTTGGCCGACTTCAGGCTGTCGATCACAGCGGCTTCGCGTTCGGGGCGGAACGCCGGCGATCCTTCGGCACGCTTCAGGTCGCCGACCTGCTGGGCGATGCCGGCGCGCCGGTTGACGAGCACCAGCAGCTCGCGGTCGAGCGCGTCGATCTGCGAACGCAGCGCGGCCAGCCCGGTGTCGGACGCCGATGCGGGCGAGCCCATGCCAGCCGCTGCGGCCTACCTGCTCGCTGCGCGAGCGGGTGGCGGCGGAGGAACGCCTGGGGAAGGCGTCGTCGTCCCGGCCGTCGGCGCACCGGCCGGAGCGGGCGGCAGGCCGAGGATGACCCGGATGCGGCCGTCGAGGGCCGTCAGCTTCGGATCGACGACCGGTTGCGACTCGGCCAGCAGCTGCTTGATGAAGCCGTTGCGTGCGTCGGGCCCGAGCTGCTCGAACTTGCGCTTGACGGGGGACTCCAGCCAGGCGATGAGCTGACGAAGCTCGTCTTCGCTGAGCTTGTCCTCGAGCACGGCGCCGATCGTCGTCGGTGCGATGCGCAGGGCCCGTTCACGGACCAGCGGATACGACTCGGCCAGGTACTTCCTGACCTCCGCGTCGATCGCCTTGCCGACGGCGTCGCGCTTCTCGGCCGGCACCTGGCGCTGGATCGCCAGCGCCGCCTCCTGCTCCATCCGCGCCGCCGGCCGCTCGACGACGTCGCGGGCGACGCTCTCGATCTCGGACTGCTGCAGCTGGATCGCCTTCTGGGCCAGCTCCTTCTTCGTCGTGCTGCCTTGCGCCTGGGCGACGGCCGCGGCCAGCACCATCGAGGCGAACACGGGGGCGAGCCGGAACGCGGTCGACGTGGTCATTCGGCCTCTCCCGCGGCGTCGGCGTCGGCGGCGTCGCCGGAGGGCTCCTCGGCGGCGTCGTTCTCGACGATGCGCTGCAGGCCGATCAGCTTGGCGCCGTCGTCGAGCGCGATCAGGGTGACCCCCTGCGTGGCACGGCCGAGCTCGCGAATCTCGCTGACGCGCGTGCGCACGAGCACGCCGCTGCCGGTGATGAGCATGATCTCGTCGTCGGGCCGGACCAGCGTCGCCGCGACGACCTTGCCGTTGCGCTCCGATTGCTGGATCGCGATCATCCCCTTGGTTCCGCGGCCATGGCGCGTGTACTCGGTGATGCCGGTGCGCTTGCCGTAGCCGTTCTCGGTCGCGGTGAGCACGCTCTGCGTCTCGTCTTCCGCGACCAGCATCGCGATCACGCTCTGCGTCGCGTCGAGCGCCATGCCGCGCACGCCGCGGGCGCCGCGGCCGACGACGCGGACGTCGCCTTCGTCGAAACGCACGGCCTTGCCGCCGTCGCTGAACAGCATCACGTCGTGCCGGCCGTCGGTCAAGGCGGCGCCGATGAGGTAGTCGCCGTCGTCGAGATCGACGGCGATGATGCCGGCCTTCCTCGGGTTGCTGAACTCGTCGAGGCTGGTCTTCTTGACGACGCCCTGCGCCGTCGCCATGAAGATGAAGTGATCGGCCGGAAAGCGCCGGAACTCGCCCGTCAGCGGCAGCACGACGTTGACCTTCTCGCCCGGCTGCAGCGGGAACATGTTGACGATCGGCCGGCCGCGCGAGCCGCGCGAGCCTTGCGGTACTTCCCAGACCTTCAGCCAGTAGACCCGGCCGAGCGTGGTGAAGCAGAGGATGTAGTCGTGCGTGTTGGCGATGAAGAGCTGCTCGACCCAGTCGTCTTCCTTGTTCTGCGTCGCCTGCTTGCCGCGGCCGCCGCGGCGCTGCGCGCGGTACTCGGAGAGCACCTGGCTCTTGATGTAGCCGGTGTGCGAGAGCGTCACGACGACGTCGGTCGGCGTGATGAGGTCTTCGGTCTCGAGCTCGGTCGCGTTCTTCTCGATCACGCTGCGGCGCGCGCCCAGCTTGGTCTGGCCGAACTCCTGCTTCAGCGCGGCCAGTTCGTCGGCGATGATGGTCGTCACGCGGGCCGGCGTCGCCAGGATGCCGAGCAGGTCGGCGATCTGCGCCATCACGTCGCGGTATTCGCCGAGGATCTTGTCCTGCTCGAGGCCGGTCAGGCGCTGCAGGCGCATCTGCAGGATTTCGGAGGCCTGGTCGTCGGAGAGGCGATAGAGGCCGTCGGGCTGCAGGCCGAAGTTCGGCGACAGGCCCTCGGGACGGTAGGCGTCGGGCCCGTGCGTCGAGTCGCCCGAGACGCGCGCCAGCATCTCGCGCACCGTCGACGAATCCCAGCTCTTGCTCATCAGGGCGCTCTTGGCCACCGGCGGCGTCGGCGACGCCTTGATGGTCTCGATGAACTCGTCGATGTTGGCCAGCGCCACGGCGAGGCCTTCGAGCACGTGGCCGCGCTCGCGTGCCTTGCGCAGCTCGAACACGGTGCGCCGGGTCACGACCTCGCGCCGATGCTCGAGGAAGATCGCGATCAGGTCCTTGAGATTGCAGAGCTTCGGCTGGCCGTCGATCAGCGCCACCATGTTGATGCCGAACGAATCCTGCAGCTGGGTCTGCTTGTAGAGGTTGTTGAGAACGACCTCCGGCACCTCGCCGCGCTTCAGCTCGATGACGACCCGCATGCCCGACTTGTCGGACTCGTCCTGAATGTGGCTGATGCCCTCCAGCTTCTTCTCGTGCACCAGCTCGGCCATCCGCTCGAGCAGGTTCTTCTTGTTCACCTGGTACGGGATCTCGTCGACGATGATCGACTGGCGCTGGCCCTTGTCGATGTCCTCGAAGTGGCACTTGGCGCGCATGATCACGCGGCCGCGGCCGGTGCGGTAGCCCTCGCGCACGCCGGTCAGTCCGTGGATGATCCCGGCGGTCGGGAAGTCGGGCGCCGGGATGATCTCCATCAGCTCGTCGATGGTCGCCTCGGGGTGGCGCAGCAGGTGCTGGCAGGCATCGACCACCTCGTTGAGGTTGTGCGGCGGAATGTTGGTGGCCATGCCGACGGCGATGCCGCCGGCGCCGTTGACCAGCAGGTTCGGCAGCTTCGACGGCATGACCAGCGGCTCGGTCTCGCTGCCGTCGTAGTTCGGGCCGAAGTCGACCGTCTCCTTGTCGAGGTCGGCGAGCATCTCGTGCGCGATCTTGGCCAGGCGGATCTCGGTGTAGCGCATCGCCGCGGCGTTGTCGCCGTCGACCGAGCCGAAGTTGCCCTGGCCGTCGACCAGCATGTGGCGCATCGAGAAGTCCTGCGCCATCCGCACCAGCGTGTCGTAGACCGACTGGTCGCCGTGCGGGTGGTACTTGCCGATGACGTCGCCGACGATGCGGGCCGATTTCTTGTAGGGCCGGTTCCAGTCGTTGCTCAGCTCGCTCATCGCGTAGAGCACGCGGCGGTGCACCGGCTTCAGCCCGTCGCGTGCATCGGGCAGGGCGCGGCCGACGATCACGCTCATCGCGTAGTCGAGATAGGAACGCCGCATCTCCTCTTCGAGGCTGATGGGCAGCGTTTCCTTGGCGAATGAGGTCATGTGGCGCTTTGCGAGGCGAATGAGCCCGGACGGCCGAGCGCGCGCACCAGGGTGGCGGCGCAGGCCCAATTCTAAGTGTCGGCAGGCTGTCGCTGCGGCGCAACAACGCACCAACAGAGGGTCACGCACCCGGGCAGAATCAGGTCCAGCGAGAGCCCTATGGCACAATCACACGGTCGGTGGTCGGCACCCGTTCGGTCGGGGGTGGGCCAGTGGTTTCCGATTCGATTCGGACGTTATTTGAGTACAAAACACTAGTTGCCTTCCCTCGAGAGGAGAATCATGAAGAAACTGAACAAGGTG
>CAZZVH010000360.1:0-4157 GCA_964657365.1 uncultured Burkholderiaceae bacterium | reverse complement strand
TCGAGCCGCTCGGCAAGTGGTTCGACGTCCGCGCCCGCTACCTGCAGTGGACCGACGGCCGGCTGGCGCAGATGCTGATCGCCACCGACATCTCCGAGCGCCGCAATGCCGAGACCGTGGCAGCGCACCAGGCCGAGCGGGCCCAGGTGACGAGCCGGCTGGTGACGATGGGCGAGATGGCGTCGTCGGTGGCGCACGAGCTGAACCAGCCGCTCACCGCCATCACCAACTACTGCAACGGCATGGTGACGCGGGTCGAGAACAACGCGATCGACAAGGGCGACCTGATCGCCGCGCTGCAGAAGACCTCGCGCCAGGCCGAGCGCGCCGGCCAGATCATCCACCGCATCCGCGCCTTCGTGAAGCGGAGCGAGCCGCAGCGCCAGAAGTCGTCGGCGCAGACGATCGTCGAGGACGCCGTCGATCTCGCCGGCATCGAGCTGCGGCGCCGCAACGTCGCGATCCAGACCTACGTCGCGCAGCGCCTGCCGCCGCTGATGGTCGATCCGATCCTGATCGAGCAAGTGGTGCTCAACCTGCTGAAGAACGCGGCCGAGGCGATCGACAACGCGAAGCTGCCGACGCCGCGACGGCGCATCGAGCTGCGCGTGGTGCCGCGCCACACGCCGGAAGAAGGCGACGTCATCGAGTTCACCGTCAGCGACAAGGGCCCGGGCCTGAAGGACGAGGTCATCGCGCGCATGTACGAAGCGTTCTTCTCGACCAAGGTCGACGGCCTCGGCATCGGCCTCAGCCTGTGCCGCTCGATCATCGAGAGCCACCGGGGGAGGATCAAGGCGGTCAACCTCTACAATGGCGAGACGCCCGCCGGCTGCCGTTTCTCGTTCACGTTGCCGGTCGAACCCACCCGCATCCCGGCGCCGACAGCCCTCCCCGTCTGAGCCCGTGCGCGGCTCGGAGGTGGCTGCCGCAGCGCACAGCATCAAGGTCCGCCGATGAGTCTCATCCCGAAGAAGGGCACCGTCTACGTCGTCGACGACGACGAAGCCGTGCGCGATTCGCTGCAGTGGCTGCTCGAGGGCAAGGACTACCGCGTCAAGTGCTTCGACTCGGCCGAGTCGTTCCTCTCGCGCTTCGATCCGCGCGAGGTCGCCTGCCTGATCGCCGACATCCGCATGGAAGGCATGAGCGGCCTCGAGCTGCAGGACAAGCTGCTGGAGCGTCGCTCGCCGCTGCCCGTCACCTTCATCACCGGCCACGGCGACGTGCCGATGGCCGTGACGACGATGAAGAAGGGCGCCGAAGACTTCATCGAGAAGCCGTTCAAGGAAGACGAGCTGGTCTCGCTGGTCGAGAAGATGCTCGAGCGCGCCCGCGTCGATTTCTCCAAGCACCAGGAAGCGGCCAGCCGCGACGCCCTGCTCTCGCGGCTCACCACGCGCGAATCGCAGGTGCTCGAGCGCATCGTCGCCGGCCGGCTCAACAAGCAGATCGCGGACGATCTCGGCATCAGCATCAAGACGGTCGAGGCGCACCGCGCCAACATCATGGAGAAGCTGAACGCCAACACCGTCGCCGACCTGCTCAAGATCGCGCTCGGCGCGCCGTCGAAGGTTTGACGGCCCGGCGCATCGACGGCACCGGCATCGCGCGCACGCTGCGCGCCGCGCTCGCCGGCCGTGCCGCGTCCCTCGCCGAAGCCGGCCATCGTCCCGGCCTCGCGGTGATCCTGGTCGGTGACGACCCGGCCAGCCAGGTCTACGTCCGCAACAAGATCAAGGCCTGCGACGAGACGGGCATCCGCTCGGTGCTCGAGCGCTACGACGCCGGCATGACGGAAGCCGGCCTGCTGGCCCGCATCGCCGCCCTCAACGCTGACGACGCCGTGCACGGCATCCTCGTGCAGTTGCCGTTGCCGAGGCACATCGACCCTGCGCGCGTCATCGAGGCGATCTCGGCCGACAAGGACGTCGACGGCTACTCGGTCGAGAGCGCCGGCCGCCTGCTCGCCGGCCTGCCCGGCTTCCGGCCGTGCACGCCCTGGGGCTGCATGAAGCTGATCGAAAGCACCGGCATCGACCTGCGCGGCAAGCACGCGGTCGTGATCGGCCGGAGCAACACGGTCGGCAAGCCGATGGCGCTGATGCTGCTCCAGGCCGACGCGACCGTCACGATCTGCCACAGCCGCACCGAAGGTCTCGCCGAGCACACGCTGCGGGCCGACGTGATCGTCGCCGCGGTCGGTCGCCGCCATACCCTGGTCGCTTCGATGGTCAAGCCGGGCGCGGTGGTGATCGACGTCGGCATGAACCGCGTGCCCGACGGCGAGCCCGATGCCGGCAAGCTCTGCGGCGACGTCGATTTCGCCGGCGTCGCCGAGGTGGCTGGCGCGATCACGCCGGTGCCGGGCGGCGTCGGGCCGATGACGATCGCGATGCTCCTGTCCAATACCGTCGATTCCGCGGAGCGCGCTGCCGGCTCGCCGCAGACGCGCAGTGCGCTGCCGTGAAGTTGTGACCGTTCCGGCGACTCCGGCGCGGCTTGAACGCGCGGTGGCGCTCGGTTAGATTCACACTTCACGCGCTACCGGATCCAGCATGCGCCAGACCTCCCGCCACCGTTCCGCCCGACTGCTGCCCGCTCTCGCTGCCGCCGGGGTCCTCCTGGCGTGCGCGTTGCCGGCGCTGGCCCAGTACAAGGTCATCGGCGCCGATGGCAAGGTCACCTACACCGATCGCGAGCCGACCGCCAGCGAAGGCCGGGTCGTGCCGCTCGGTGCGCGCGCCGCGGCGGCGGTCGCGGCCGACGCCGAGCTGCCGTTCGAGCTGCGCCAGGTCGCCTCGAAATACCCGGTCACGCTCTATGTCCTCAGCACCGCGTGCGAGCCGTGCACGTCCGGGCGCGCCCTGCTGAAGCAGCGCGGCATTCCGTTCAGCGAGCGCATGGTCGTCAGCAACGAAGACGGCGAAGCGCTCGAGCGGATCACCGGCGCGCGCGACGCACCGACGCTGACGATCGGCGCGCAGACCTTGCGCGGTCTCTCCAGCGAAGCCTGGAATTCCTATCTCGACGCTGCCGGCTACCCGCGCAATTCGGTGCTGCCGGCGAGCTACCAGTACCGTGCCGCGACACCGGTCGTCGATCGCGGCGCGCCGGCTGCCGCCGACGCCCGCGCGCCGGCTCCGGTGGCCCCTGCGACGCCCTCGGTCGCGCCGGCCACCACCCCGGGCGGCATCCGCTTCTGAGCGCCCGCGGCCTCAGGCGCTGACCGCGCCTGGCTTCGCCGGCAGGCCGACGTGCCGCGCCGCGAGGCTGCCGCCCGCGACGGCGGCGCCCATGATCCAGAACAGCACCGAGGCGCCGAGCGCGGCGCCCGCGACGCCGAACGCGAGCGGCATCACCGCGCTCGAGAAATTGATCGCCATCGAGCGCAGGCCGATCGCCTCGCCGTGCCGGTCGGCCGGCGTGAGCTGGTGCAGCGTCGTCATGATCATCGGCTGCGTGGCGCCTAAAAAGGTGCCGAGCACGACGGCGCAGATGCCCATCAGCCACGCCGTGCGGGCGAACGGATAGACGGCGAACACCAGGCCGCTGCCGAGCATGGAGCCGACCAGCACCTGCGCCTCTCGCAACCGGTGCGCGAGCATGGGGATGGCGAGGCGGACCAGCGTCACCGCGGTGGCGAAGACACCGAGCACGAGACCGATCGAGAAGGCCGAGAAGCCGCGCTCGTGGCCGAGCACGGGCACCAGGAAGGAGTGCACGTCCCAGCTCGACGAGAGCAGCCAGTTGACGAGCAGGAGACGGCCGAACCCGGGCGCCTGCAGCAGCCGCCAGGAGCTGCGCTTCGCCGGCTTCGGCGCGGCCGCGTCGCGTGCCTCGGCCGGCACGCGGCGCGCCGAGACCAGGCAGGCCAGCGGCAGCGCCGAGAGGGCCAGGAAGGCGCCGCCGAAGCCGACGCTGTCGATCAGGCTGCCGGCAAGCACCGGCCCGACGACGTTGGAGAGCGCGGGCGCGACGGCGAGCCAGCTGAAGACGCGCTTGAGCTCGGTGGGGTCGTGGGCCATCCTGCCGGCGGTGCGCTGGATCGTGATCATCCCGACATTCGCCCCAGCGCCGGTCAGCGTGGCGGCCACGCAGAGCCCGACGAAGCCGGAGGCGCCTGTGATGAGGACCCGCATCAGCTCGGGCTGTCG
>CAZZVH010000359.1:0-4166 GCA_964657365.1 uncultured Burkholderiaceae bacterium | reverse complement strand
GCCTCTACTTCGAGCCGGTCACGCTCGAGGACGTGCTCGAGATCGTCGCCAAGGAAAAGCCGCACGGCGTGATCGTCCAGTATGGCGGCCAGACGCCCCTGAAGCTGGCCCTCGAGCTCGAGCGCGCCGGCGTGCCGATCGTCGGCACCTCGCCCGATTCGATCGACATCGCCGAAGACCGCGAGCGCTTCCAGAAGCTCCTGCAGGAGCTCGGCCTGAAGCAGCCGCCGAACCGCACCGCGCGCACCGAGGACCAGGCGCTCGCGCTGGCCCACGAGATCGGCTATCCGCTGGTCGTGCGGCCGAGCTACGTGCTCGGCGGCAGGGCGATGGAGATCGTCCACGGCGACAAGGATCTCGAGCGCTACATGCGCGAGGCGGTGCGCGTCAGCGAGAAATCGCCGGTGCTGCTCGACCGCTTCCTCGACGACGCCATCGAGGTCGACGTCGACTGCATCAGCGACGGCACCGAGGTGATGATCGGCGGCATCATGGAGCACGTCGAGGCGGCGGGCATCCACTCCGGCGACTCGGCCTGCTCCCTGCCGCCGTACACGCTGCCGAAGAAGCTGCAGGACGAGATGCGCCGGCAGACGACCGTGATGGCCAAGGCGCTCGGCGTCGTCGGCCTGATGAACGTGCAGTTCGCGATCCAGGGCGACATCTCCGGCGATGGCGACCAGGCCGTGGTCTTCGTGCTCGAAGTCAACCCGCGCGCCTCGCGCACCGTGCCGTTCGTGTCGAAGGCGACGGCGCAGCCCCTGGCCAAGATTGCGGCCCGCTGCATGGTCGGCCAGTCGCTCGCATCGCAGCCGCGGGTGCGCGGCGAGGTCGTGCCGCCGTACTTCTCGGTCAAGGAAGCCGTCTTCCCGTTCAACAAGTTTCCCGGTGTCGACCCGATGCTCGGACCGGAGATGCGTTCGACCGGCGAGGTCATGGGCACCGGCCGCACCTTCGGCGAGGCGATGCTCAAGAGCCAGCTCGGCGCTGGCTCGCGGCTGCCGACCAAGGGCACCGTCTGCATCACGGTCAAGAACAGCGACAAGGCGCGGGCCGTGGCGGTGGCGAGAGACCTGCACGCGCTCGGCTTCCTGCTCGTCGCCACCCGCGGCACGGCGGCGGCGATCGCCGACGCCGGCATCCCGGTGCGCGCCGTGAACAAGGTCAAGGACGGCCGGCCGCACATCGTCGACATGGTCAAGGGCGGCGAGATCCAGCTCGTCTTCACGACCGTCGACGAGACCCGCACGGCGATCGCCGATTCGCGGCACATCCGCCAGGCCGCGCTGGCCCATCGCATCACGTACTACACCAGCATGGCCGGCTGCGAAGCGGCGGTCGAAGGCATGAAGCACCGCGACGACCTCACCGTGGTGTCTTTGCAGGAGCTGCACTCGGAGCTCGTCTAGTTCTGCACTAAACTGGTCCGTACCCCAGCGCCGCCGCCGGTCATTCCCGCGGCGGCTTTGTTTTTTCGACGAGGACAGAGACGATGGCGACGATTCCGCTCACCCGACGCGGTGCCGAGAAACTGAAGGACGAGCTGCATCGGCTGAAGACGGTCGAGCGCCACGCCGTGATCCAGGCGATCTCGGAAGCGCGCGCGCAGGGCGACCTGTCCGAGAACGCCGAGTACGAAGCGGCCAAGGACAAGCAAGGCTTCATCGAAGGCCGCATCCTCGAGATCGAAAGCAAGATGGCCGCGGCCCAGATCATCGATCCGTCGACACTCGACGCCGAAGGCCGGGTCGTGTTCGGCTCGACCGTCGACCTCGAGGAAGAGGAAAGCGGCACCAGGACCACCTACCAGATCGTCGGCGACGACGAGGCCGACCTGAAGCAGGGCCTGATCTCGATCAGCTCGCCGATCGCCCGGTCGATGATCGGCAAGGTCGCCGGCGACATCGCCGAGGTGCAGGCGCCCGGCGGCATCACGAGCTACGAGATCATGGCCGTGCGCTACGAGTGAAGGCCGAGCGCGTCGGCCGGATCGGCGCGTGGCTGGCGGGCGCCTGGCTCGGCGAGACCGCGGCCCTCGGCTTCATGGTCGCGCCGACGCTGTTCGCGATGCTGCCGCAAGCCGATGCCGGCCGTGTCCTCGGCCGGCTCTTCGAGCTCGACGCCACCGTCGGCCTGGCGGCCGGGGCGGTGCTGGCGATCGTCGGACTGCAGCTCGGCCAGCACATGGCGGAGCGGCAGACGGGCTCGCGCTTCGGCATCGAGCTCGGGCTGGCCCTGACGGCGCTCGGGTGCGTCGTGGTCGGCTACTACGCGTTGCAGCCGATGATGGAGTCGGCCCGGACCGGGCAGGGCCCGCTGTCGTTCGGCGCGCTCCACGCCATCTCCATGGTGTTCTTCCTGGCCCGGCTCATCGCCGTCGGAATCCTCGCCTGGAGGCTGTCCCTCAGTCCGTCTGCGACTTCTTGACGCTGGTGACGCGCTTCCTGGCGCGCTTGAGCTCGCCGCCCGACGCCAGCCGCATGTTGCCGAGCACCTTGACCTTCTTCACCTGCGGCCGGTGGTTGCCGCTCTTCGAGAACTTCAGGACCTTGACGATCCTCGGCCCGGGCATGCGGTCGTCGCGTTCGGCCTTCTCCTTCGGCTTCGGCTCGCGCCAGAAGACGAGCAGCTTGCCGATGTGCTGCACCGGCGCCGCCGAGAGCGCAGCGCTGAGCTCGCCGAACAGGGCTTCGCGCACGGCCCGGTCATCGGCGAAGACGCGGACCTTGACCAGCCCGTGAGAGGACAGGGCGAGGTCGAGCTCCTTCCGAACGGCGGGAGTCGCGCCGTCGTTGCCGATGCTCACGACAGGGTCGACGTGGTGCGCCTCGGCGCGCTTCTGCTTCCGTTCGGCAGGGGTCAGGGCAAGTGCGGTCACCCGCCTATTATCGGTGCGAGGATCAGAAGAAGCATCGATGGCGACCAAACGCAAGGGAAAGAAGCTCAACAAGGCGTGGCTGCACGACCACCTGACCGACCCCTACGTGAAGCAGGCGCAGCGCGAGGGCTACCGGGCCCGGGCCGCCTACAAGCTGAAGGAGATCGACGAGCAACTGCACCTGCTGAAGCCGGGCCAGTTCGTCGTCGATCTCGGCGCGACGCCAGGCGCCTGGAGCCAGTACGTGCGACGCAAGTTCGGCCGCGGCCTGGCGGCAGGCTCCGAGATCGGGCCGCTGCACGGCACCATCATCGCCGTCGACGTGCTGGAATTCGAGCCGGTCGACGGGGTCGAGTTCATCCAGGGCGATTTCCGCGAGCTCGAGGTGCTGCACGCGCTCGAAGCCAGGGTCGCCGGCCGGCCGGTCGATGTCGTCCTCTCGGACATGGCGCCCAACCTGTCGGGCATCCCGGCCTCGGATTCGGCGCGCATGGAGGAGCTGATCGAGATCGCCATCGAGTTCGCCCGGGGCCACCTGGTGCCCGATGGGGCCCTCGTCTGCAAGGTATTTCACGGAAGCGGCTACAGCCAGCTCGTCGAGCGCTTCAAGGCCGAATTTCGCACTGTCAAGCCGATCAAGCCCAAGGCTTCGCGCGCAAAATCGTCCGAAACCTTTCTCGTGGGGATCGGTCTCAAGCCACCGAGGGTGGTCGTCGATCCTCTCAACTAGCCGGCGGAAGGTGCCCACACGGGGCACACATCGGGGTTGCAGGCCCTAAAATCGCCCGCAGATGCCGTCGGTAGCGGTACCCGGGTTGTGCACCGGGCACGCTTCCCCCTCGAAATGGAGTCGCGGTGAACAATCAATGGTTTTCGAAAGTGGCGGTCTGGCTGGTGATCGCGCTGGTCCTCTTCACCGTCTTCAAGCAGTTCGAGCGCACCGGCGTGCAGAGCGGCGCGATCGGTTACTCCGAGTTTCTCGACGAGGTTCGCGCCAAGCGGGTCAAGAGCGTGATCCTTCAGGACGTCGGTGGCGGCTCCACCGAGATCCGCGCCAAGACCAGTGACGACCGCGACATGCGCACCACGGCGACCACGCTCGACCGTGGCCTGATCGGCGACCTGATCAACAACGGCGTCAAGTTCGACGTCAAGCCGCGCGAGGAGCCGTCGTTCCTGCTGTCGATCCTGGCCTCCTGGGGCCCGATCCTGCTGCTGATCGGCGTCTGGATCTACTTCATGCGCCAGATGCAGGGCGGCGGCAAGGGCGGCGCGTTCAGCTTCGGCA
>CAZZVH010000358.1:0-4205 GCA_964657365.1 uncultured Burkholderiaceae bacterium | reverse complement strand
AGGTTGTTGAGCGAGAAGCCGAGCAGGTACATGACGCCGAAGGTGCCGAGCAGCGAGACGATGGTCGCCACCGCCGGCACCACGGTCGCGCGCCAGCTGCGCAGGAAGATGCTGACGACGATGACGACGAGCGCGATCGAGACCAGCAGCGTCAGCTCGATCTCGCGCAGCGAGGCGCGGATCGAATTGGTGCTGTCGGAAGCCACATCGAGCTTCACCTCGGCCGGCAGCTGCGCCTGGAGCTCCGGCAGCAGCGCGCGCACCCCGTCGACCGTCTTGATGACATTGGCGCCGGGCTGCCGCGTGATCAGCACGATCACCGCCGGCTCGCCGTTGAAGAGGCCGAGCGTGCGCGTGTTCTCGACGCCGTCGATCACGTTGGCGACGTCCTGCAGCCGCACCGCCGCGTTGTTGCGCCAGGCGATCACCATGGGCGCGTAGTCGCTGGCCTTGAGCGCCGGCGTCTGGGTGTAGATCTGCAGGCGCCGGCCCTGGCCTTCGATGGCGCCCTTCGGCCGGTTCGCGTTCGAGGCCTGGATCGCGGCCCGCACGTCCTCGCCGCTGACGCCATAGCGGTTGAGCGCGAACGGCAGCAGCTCGACACGCACGGCCGGCAGCGTGCTGCCGCCGATCTCGACGTCGCCGACGCCGTCGACCTGGGCGACGCGCTGGCTGACGATGTTCGAGACGGCGTCGTAGATCTGGCCCGTCGTCATCGTCTTCGAGGTCAGCGCGAGGATGATCACCGGCGCATCGGCCGGGTTGGCCTTGCGGTACGTCGGGTTGCTGCGCAGCGTCGCCGGCAGGTCGACGCGCGACGCGTTGATCGCCGCCTGCACCTCGCGGGCAGCGCCGTCGATGTTGCGGCTGAGGTCGAACTGAAGCGTCACGCGGGTGGTGCCGACCTGGCTCTGCGACGTGATCTCGTTGACGCCGGCGATGCTGCCGAGATGCCGCTCGAGCGGCGTCGCCACGCTGGTGGCCATGGTGTCGGGGCTGGCGCCGGGCAGCGATGCCGAGACCGAGATGGTCGGGAAATCGACCTGCGGCAGCGGCGCGACCGGCAGCACGAAGAAGGCGCCGATGCCGGCCAGCGCGACGCCCGCCGTCAGCAGCACGGTGCCGATCGGCCGCTTCACGAAAGGCTGCGACAGGTTCACTCGCCGCCCCCCGGCATCGGCGGCACCCGGTGCGGCGGCGACAGCGGCACCACGTCGTGCGAATCGCTCAACGCGATCAGCGCCCGCGACGGGCTCGGCTCGGCAGCCGGACGCGTCTGAACGCCATCGTTCTTCTTGCCGCTGAAACGCCGACCGAGCTTGTCGAAAGCGAGGTAGATCACCGGCGTGGTGAAGAGCGTCAGCATCTGGCTGACGATCAGGCCGCCGAAGATGGCCAGGCCGAGCGGCCGGCGCAGCTCGTGGCCTTCGCCCCAGCCGAGCATCAGCGGCAGGGCGGCGAACAAGGCCGCCAGCGTCGTCATCAGGATCGGCCGGAAGCGCAGCATCGCCGCCTGGTGGATGGCTTCGCGCGGCGGCTTCCTGCCGACCCGCTCGGCCTCGATCGCGAAGTCGATCATCATGATCGCGTTCTTCTTGACGATGCCGATCAGCAGGATGATGCTGATGATGCCGATCACGCCGAGATCGTTGCCGGTCACCCAGAGCGCCAGCAGCGCGCCGACGCCGGCCGACGGCAGCGTCGACAGGATCGTCAGCGGGTGGACGTAGCTCTCGTAGAGCACGCCGAGGACGATGTAGACGCAGATCACCGCCGCCAGGATCAGCCAGAGCTGGTTGGACAGCGAGCGCTCGTAGGCGCCCGAGGCGCCGAGGAAGGTGAGCTGCACCGACGACGGCAGGTTGATGGCCTTGGCCGCGGCACGGATCGAATCGACGGCGGCGCCGAGGGCGACGCTCGGCGCGGTGTCGAAGCCGATCGTCGAGGCCGGGTACTGCGCGACGTGCGTGATCTGCAGCGGCGCCTGGATCTCGGTGATGGTGGCGATCGCGTCGAGCGGCGTCGGCGCGCCCGACGACGTGCGCAGGTTCAGCTTGCCGACCGACTCCGCCGTGCCGAGCAAGCCGGGCTGCGCCTCGAGGATGACGCGGTACTGGTTGGTCTCGGTGAAGATCGTCGAGACGATGCGCTGGCCGAAGGCGCTGTAGAGCGCGTCGTCGACCGCGCTCGCGGTGACGCCGAGCCGCGCCGCCGTGTCGCGGTCGACCTGGATGTAGGCGGCAATGCCCGTGGCGCCGGCATCGCTGGTGACGTTGCGCAGCTGCTTCTGCTGCCGCATCTGCGCGACCAGCTTGTTGACCCAGCTGGTCACGGTCGCGGTGTCGGCGCCTTCCAGCGAGACCCGGTACTGGGTCGGGCCGCTCTCGGCATCGATGGTCAGGTCCTGCGTCGGCTGCAGGTAGAGCGTGACGCCGGGCACGTTGCCGACGCGGCGCTGCAGGCTGGCGATGACGTCGGCCTGGTCGCCGTGGTCCTTCTTCAGGTCGATCAGCATGCTGCCTGTGTGCAGCATCGTGTTGTTGGCCGCGTCGACGCCGATCAGCGAACTCAGGTTCTCGACCGCCGGGTCGGCCAGGATCGCCTGCGCCGCCGCCTGCTGCAGCTCCGACATGCGGGCGTACGAAACGTCTTCGGCAGTCTCGATGCGCGCCTGCAGCTGGCCGGTGTCCTGGGTCGGAAACAGGCCCTTCGGGATGACGAGATAGAGGATCACCGTCAGCGCCAGCGTGGCGATGGCGACCGTCAGCGTCAGCACCTCGTGGTCGATGACCCAGGTGAGCGAGCGGTCGTAGCGCTGCATCACGCCGTCGAAGAAGCGGCGGAAGCGGGCGGCGATGCCGTCTTCCTTCGTCGACCGCGTCTCCTCATCGGCGCGCAGCCAGCGCGCCGACATCATCGGCACCAGCGTCAGCGAGACGACCGCGGAGATCAGGATCGTGATCGCCAGCGTCACCGCGAACTCGCGGAACAGGCGGCCGACGACGTCGCCCATGAAGAGCAACGGGATGAGCACGGCGATCAGCGAGACCGTCAGCGAGATGATGGTGAAGCCGATCTCCGAGGCGCCCGCGAGCGCCGCCTCGACGACGCTGCGCTGCGGCCCGGTCGGCAGCGATTCGGCCTCGGCGCCGGTGAGCTCGTCGACCCTCAGCTCGGCGGCTCCGTCGACGGTCTCGGTGGGCTGCTGCGCCGCCCCACTGCCAGGCGCGGCCGCGTGCTTCTTCATCTCGAGATGGCGCGAGATGTTCTCGATCATGACGATCGCGTCGTCGACGACGAAGCCGGTGGCGATCGTCAGCGCCATCAAGCTCAGGTTGTTGAGGCTGTAGCCGAGCAGGTACATCGCGCCGAACGTGCCGACCAGCGAGATCGGCACGGCCAGGCTGGCGATCACCGTGGCGCGCAGGCTGCCGAGGAAAGCGAAGATCACCAGCACGACCATGACCACGGCGAGCACCAGCTCGAACTCGACGTGCTGCACGGAAGCGCGGATCCCGGTCGTGCGGTCGGACAGGATCTCGACGCGCAGGTTCGCGGGCAGGCTGCTCTGCAGGTCGGGCAGCTGCTTCTTGATCGCGTCGACCGTGGCGATCACGTTGGCGCCCGGCTGGCGCTGCACGTTGAGGATGATCGCCGGGTGCAGGTTGCCGCCGGTGCCGGCCCAGGCGCCGAGCCGGTTGTTCTCGGCGCTCTGGACCACCTGCGCGACATCGAGCAGCCGCACCGGCGCGCCGTTCTTGTAGGCGACGATCATCTGCTTGTAGTCGTCGGCGGTGAGCAGCTGGTCGTTCGCGTTGATCGAGTAGGCGCGCTTCGGCCCGTCGAAGCTGCCCTTGGCGCTGTTCGAATTGGCTGCGGCGATCGCCGTGCGCAGCGTGTCGATGCCGATGCCGTACGAGGCCAGCGCCTGCGTGTCGGCCTGGATGCGCACGGCCGGCCGCTGGCCCCCGGCGAGCGTCACCAGGCCGACGCCGGTGACCTGGCTGATCTTCTGCGCCAGCCGCGTGTTGACGAGGTTCTGCACGTCGATCAGCGGCATCGTCTCGGAGCTGATCGCGAGCGTCAGGACCGGCGCGTCGGCCGGATTCACCTTGGCGTAGACCGGCGGCGCGGGCAGGTCGACCGGCAGCAGCGAGCCGCCGGCGTTGATGGCGGCCTGCACTTCCTGCTCGGCGATGTCGAGC
>CAZZVH010000357.1:0-4220 GCA_964657365.1 uncultured Burkholderiaceae bacterium | reverse complement strand
CCCCGGGGCGCTCGGCCTGTCGATCGATCAGATCAGCGTCAAGGCGAAGACCGCCGAGGGCATGGGCCCGGTCGGCCTCGGCCAGTCGATGGAGGCGAGGGCGGTCTGCATGCTCTGGCGGCCCTGAAGGGCGCCTCGGAAGGCAGGCGGGGTCAGCCCTTCTTGAGGCGCACGTGCGCCATCAGCCCGCCGTCGCTGGCGTTCGCGACCTCGAAGGCGCCGCCCATGCGCTGCACGGCCTTCTCGACGATCGCCAGGCCGAGGCCGGCGCCGGTGGCGGCGGTGCGCGCCGCGTCGCCGCGGAAGAACGGCGTCGTCAGCTGGTCGAGCTTCTTCGGGTCGACGCCCTGGCCGTGGTCTCGCACGCTGATGATCACCCACGGCCCGGTCTTGGCGTAGGTGACGATGACCCGGGCCATGCCGGTGTCGGTCGAGCGGCCGTAGCGCCGGGCGTTCTCGAACAGGTTCTGCAGCACCCGGCCGAGCTCGACGTCGTCGGCCAGCACGCGCGTGTCGTCGGCGACGCGCGAGACGATGCGCATCTGGCTGGTGTCGCGGAAGGCGGCGATCTCGCGCTCGACGATCGCCGCCGCGTTGACCGACACCAGCTTCACCTCGCCCGGCCGCGCGTAGTCCATGAACTTGTCGATGATCGCGTCGAGCTGGTCGATGTCGAGCGCCATGTTGGCCTTGGCTTCCTCGTCGTGCACGCTCATCTCGGCCTCGAGGCGCAGGCGCGAGAGGGGAGTGCGCAGGTCGTGCGAGATGCCGGCCAGCATCACGGCACGGTCCTGCTCGACCTTGGCGAGCTCGCGCGCCATCCGGTTGAAGCCCATGTTGACCTGGCGGATCTCGCTGGTCAGCGTGGTCTCGTCGAGGCGCGAGTCGTACTCGCCTTCACCGATGCGGCTGGCCGCGAACGAGAGGTCTTTCAGCGGCCGGTTGATGAGCCGGGCGATCCCGGCCGAGCCGAGCACGGTGGCGAGGAAGGCGATGCCGACCCACAGCACCAGCGTGCTGAACGACATCGGTCCGACCCGCGTCTGGTCGACCTTCAGCCAGTACGAATCGGCGGCGATCGAGAACCCGACCCACAGGCCCGGCGTGCCGTTCATGGAGCTGGCGATGACGGTGTCGGGGCCGAGCTGGTCGCGCAGCTCGCGCTCGATCACGCGCTGGAACCGGTCGATCTCGAACGGCTCCCACTTGTCGGACGGCTCGCGCGGCGTGAGCTTGACCGATTCGAGCGTCGAGACGCTCTTGATGATGGCGACGCGGTTGATCGGATCGGTGCCGAGCAGCGAAGCCCGCGTCAGGTTGACGAGGCTGGCGATCTGCTGCGCCGCCTGGATCGCACGTGGCTCGAACTCCAGGGCGCGGAAGGTCTGGACCCAGGCGAAGACGCCGCCAGCGAGCAGGATCGCGAGCAGGAAGAAGGTGCGCCAGAACAGGCTCAGCGCGACGAATTTCTTCGCCGGCTTCGCCTTCGGCGGACTCAACCGCTCCGCGATCGTCGTCCGTGTGCCGGGCCGTTTGGACGAGCGGGTCGCCACGGGTCAGTGATCAGGCGGCGCCATCGGGGACGAAGACATAGCCCACGCCCCAGACGGTCTGGATATAGCGCGGCTGTGCCGGATCCGGCTCGATCATCTTGCGCAGGCGCGAGATCTGGACGTCGAGGCTGCGGTCGAACGGCTCGAACTCGCGGCCGCGCGCGAGTTGCGCGAGCTTGTCGCGCGAGAGCGGCTGGCGCGGGTGCCGGACCAGCGCCTTCAGCATCGAGAACTCGCCGGTGGTGAGGGCGATCTGCTCGCCGTCCTTGGTGAGGCGGCGCAGCGCCAGGTCGAACACGAACGGGCCGAAGGTGACGGTCTGGGCGTCGAGCGCGGGCGCGCCGGGCGCTTCGATCTGCGGGCGCCGGCGCAGCACGGCGTGGATGCGCGCCAGCAGCTCGCGCGGGTTGAACGGCTTGGGCAGGTAGTCGTCGGCGCCGACTTCGAGACCGACAATGCGGTCGACGTCTTCGACCTTCGCCGTCAGCATGATGATCGGCGTCACGTCCTTGGCAGCGCGCAGGCGCCGGCAGATCGACAGGCCGTCCTCGCCCGGCAGCATCAGGTCGAGGACGATGAGATGCACGGTCTCGCGGGTCAGCAGGCGGTTGAGCGCCTTCGAATCCTCGGCCAGGAGCACCTCGAAGCCCTCCTGCGTCAGGTAGCGCCGCAGCAGGTCGCGGATGCGTGCATCATCGTCGACGACGACGATCCGGTCGGGCCGGTTGGTGACGGACGTGTTCATCGCTTCCCCATTTGTAACAATCGCGATTCTGCGCGGCTTTGCGGGCCATTCGAGCCGCTGCTGACGAGCTGTTACAACCGAAGTTCGCGGCCCATTTCACGGGCCGTGCCTCCATGAGACCCGCACCATGATTCCGATCCGTTCCCGTCCGATCGCCAGCATCGCGGCCTCGCTCGCGATCGCCGCATGCGCCGCGTTCGGCGCGACGAAGGTCTTGGCCGCCGAGCCCTTGTCCGTTGCCAACGGCGTTCTCGGCCTCACGGCGACGGCCAGCATCGAGGTGCTGCAGGACACCATCGCCATCACGATGTCGACCAGCAAGGAAGGCAGCGACGCGAACGCGGTGCAGGCGCAGCTGAAGCAGGCGCTCGACGCCGCGCTCGCGGAAGCGAAGAAGGACGCGCGGCCCGGCCAGGTCGACGTGCGCACCGGCAGCTTCTCGCTGTTCCCGCGCTATGCGGCGAAGGGCGGCATCAATGGCTGGCAGGGCACGGCGGAAGTGGTCGTCGAAGGTCGCGACATCGCAGCCATCGGCGCGTTGAGCGGCCGCATGGTGACCATGACTGTCGCCAACGTCGCGTTCCGCCTGTCGCGCGACGCCGGCCGCAAGGTCGAAGGCGACGTCGTCGCCGAGGCCATCGCGCGCTACCGCGCCCACGCGGCCGACTACGCGAAGCAGTTCGGCTATGCCGGCTACGCGATCCGCGAGGTCACGATGTCGACGGGCGAAGGATCGGCCGGCCCGATCCCGGGGCGGCAGCGGATGGCGGTGATGTCGTCGGCGGTGTCGAGCGAGCCGCTCGCGGTCGAGCCCGGCAAGTCGACCGTGACGGCGACCGTCAGCGGCACGGTGCAGATGAAATGAGCGTGACGGAGACGAATCGATGAGCGAGCCCGCGATGACGACCGAGCCGCGCCTGCGCCACGTGCAATGCCTCGGCGCGCGCGGCCTGCACCGCATGGCGTACTGGGAATGGGGCGACCCGGCATCGCGACGCGTGCTGGTCTGCGCCCATGGCCTGTCGCGGCAGGGCCGCGATTTCGATACGCTGGCGCGGGCGATGCAAGTCGAGTTCCGCGTGGTCTGCCCGGACGTCGCCGGCCGCGGCGAATCGGATCGTCTCGCCGACCCGTCGGGCTATCAGGTGCCGGCCTACGTGGCCGACATGGTGACGCTGCTCGCCCGGCTCGACGCCGAGTCGGTGGCCTGGGTCGGCACGTCGATGGGCGGCCTGATCGGCATGGTGCTGGCATCGATGCCCGAGTCTCCGATCGGCCGCCTCGTCATCAACGACGTGGGGCCGACGATCGACGCGGCCGGCATCGCGCGCATCGCCGAGTACGTCGGCGCGCCCCTGCGCTGGGCGAGCCTCGACGAGGCCGCCGACTACCTGCTGACGATCTCGCGCGGCTTCGGCCCGCACACGCGCGACGAGTGGCTCGCGCTGACGCGGCCGATGCTGCGCCGCGACGGCGATGCCTGGCGTCTCCACTACGACCCGGCCATCGCGATCCCCTTGCGCGCCATCACGCCGGCCGCCGCCGCGGCCGGCGAAGCGGCACTCTGGGCCGCGTTCGACGCGATCCGCTGTCCGACCATGCTGCTGCACGGCGCCGATTCCGATCTGCTCACGGCGGCCACGGTCGCGCAGATGCGCGTGCGCGGGCCGCGCCCGACGGTGCACGACATCGCCGGTGTCGGCCATGCGCCGACGCTCGTGGCGGCGGATCAGGTCGGCCTCGTGCGGGAGTTCCTGCTGGCGTCATGAAGACCCTGCCGGCCACGGCCCGCGAGCGAGCCGCACCGATCGTCCGCCTGCTCGACGGCGAGCCCGCCGGGGATCGGGATGCGGACGCTGGCCCGGCCATGGCCGCGGGCGATGCCGCGTCGGCCGCGGTCGACGAGGTGGCGCGAGCCCGCG